>NZ_BAABGM010000026.1:0-83354 GCF_039541575.1 Fodinibacter luteus
GCGTCACCACGCAGGGCACCGGTGCCCGGTCAAGTTCGAAGAGCCATCAAAGGTGCTCACAACACACTGTTACGTCCAGATCTCGACCAGCGTCACTTCGCCGCTTGCGGACCGCCCGGACTAGAGGCGCCTGAGTAGTTCGGTCTTCTTATCCGAAAACTCCTCGTCCGTAAGGATGCCTTGGGCGTGCAGCGCAGCTAGTTTCGAGATCTGGTCGGTTACATCGTGAGGACGCGTTTCCTCAGGGGACGGCGACTGCCGGTCACCCTTCGAGAAGGCAGAGAGGGCGAAGTCGGCGATCCTCCCGCTTATGCCTGTCTGGGCGGAGGGCACCTCCGACACCATCTTGTCAGGGGCCTCGGTAGCTGCCTGGCGGTCCTTGAGGAGCACCGAGAACACCATGAATTGCTTCTCGGGCAACGCGATGATCGACTGCTTGCCATCGGCCCAGCTGATGCGCACCGTGTGCCCCGAGTTCATCGCTGCCCCCAGGCCAGCTCCGACGGCTTTGCCGACCCTTCCCGGAATCGCCGCGGTCGCCGCTGCCCGACCGATGGCCCCGCCGACGCCCTCCTTTGGGTCGAGTTCCTCCCACTCGGTGACTGTCTCAGCGTTGATCCTGTGCCGCTTGAACGGGTTAGAGGAATGTTGGATGGAAAGATCGCTGTTCCTGGAGAACCCGGTTGCTCCCCCAACAACGACAGTGCCGCTCGAGAGATGTCCGCCGACGACGCGTCCCTGGCCCGTCAGTTCCTGGAAGAGTGCCATGCGAGGACCTTAGGACACGCCCCCGACGAACCTACCGGCGGTCAGCGCATGTCGGTACTGCTACCCCTGAAGTGTCGTCGGGAACGTGCGCCACCATCAGGGTGTTCAGGTTCGGCCGTACCTGCACGGCGCATTAGAACGCAAGCCGGCCGCGACCGATCTGTGGAGTCCCGCGCCCGACGACCAACGTCAGTCATTCGTCGCGACCATGTAGGCGTCGTGATCGGACAATCGGCGCCCACTGACACTCGCGGATACCCGGCCGGCGCCGAGTACGTCCTAGGCCGTCGGAACGGCGATGTGGTCGATAGAACGATGACCCGGCGTGGCTTGGCGGCCTTCAGTCGTCCCAGGCATCGGCGGCGTGGCCATCGTGATGCATCCCGACGGATCGGGAGTCTCATCGCCGCCTATCGGCTCAGCGGGTTCTGCGGCCCAATGGTCGGCTTCGACCTGATGGTCCCCCGGACGGATGAGCAGATGTCGGTGCTTGCTCCCGGGGATAGGTTTCGTCTCCGAGGCTTGGCTCAGGTCAACGCCCAGGGCAACCCCGGGTGTGGGATGACGGCGCGCGATCGGAGAACTGATGAGCAGGGACGAGCCAAAGGTCGGCCGGGGTGAGCGGCGCTGGCCGATGGTCAGTGCGGCCCTCGCGGCGGGGGCGCTGCACCAGTTGCTGCCCGAGAGCTTCCGCGTCGAACCGCACTGGCTCTACCCGCTGTTCCTGGTGGTGTTCCTCGTGGTGCTCATTGTCGGGGATCCGGGCGTCATCGACCGCGACTACCGATGGCTGCGAGTGACCACCGGCCTGATGATTGGGCTGATCACCGCGGTCAACGGGGTGGCTGCCCTGCGCCTGGTGGTCAAGATTCTCACCGGCGAATCCTTCGGATCCGCTAGGGAACTGTTCGCCACGGGAGCCATTGTGTGGCTCATCAATGTGATCACGTTCGCGTTGTGGTTCTGGGATCTCGACGGGGGTGGCGCCGCCGCGAGGGCGTTGACGAAGGACGTGTCTAGACGGACCTTCGTCTTCCCCGAGATGACTCTAACCGGCTTCGTGTCCGACGACTGGTTCCCGCAGTTTGGTGACTACCTGGCGCTTTCCTTCAACACGGCGACAGCGTTCGGTCCAACCGATGTGTCGGCCGTCCGGAGGTGGGCGAAGATGATGATGATCTCGGAGTCGCTGATCTCATTGATCCTCGCCACCCTGGTCATAGCTCGGGCCGTGAACATCCTCTGAGTGCCCTTGCTACAGGCGTCGATGCAATCCCTCGGCCGCGACACGCGCACGCTGCCCGGCGGGGAAATGCCTGCCCGAGCACTCGGCCACGCCTGCCCGAGCGTCGAATCTCGTACCCCTCGCAAATGCGGTGCGTCTCTGCGGCCGCCTATCCGCCCTCCCGACCTGCGGCATGAGCGGCTGCATTTGGGAGGATGCCGACCATGGAGGTTGCGCGCCTGTCGACACGTCCCGCCGCCGACCGTGGGACCGCCGGGGTCGAAGCCGTGGCACGGCTGCGTGAGCAGCGCACCGTCCTGAGTGCTCGCGTCACGCGGCTCGCCGACGACATGGTGGGCCTGGTCGCGTCTGTTCGCGATTCCAATGCCGATGATGAGCACGACCCAGAGGGCCAGACGATCGCCTACGAGCGCTCCCAACTATCGGCGATCACCCGTCAGGCTCGGGAGCACCTGGCGGAGGTCGACGCCGCCCTCGAGCGCGTTGCGGCCGGAACCTACGGTGTCTGTGAGGTGTGCGGCGAGCAGATCAGTGAAGCACGGTTAGAAGCGAGGCCAACCGCAAGGACCTGCGTCCACCACGTACAGGATCAACGCTAGGCGTCGTCGGTCGGTCAACTCATCGAGAGGGGTTCGATCTCGTCCTGGGGCAGCATCCGAGAACGACCGGCCGCCGGCAGGTCCGGACGTTTCGCAGGGCGAGCATTGAGCCGTCGGGCTTGGGTCAATTCACGACCTCGATGTGAAAGCCCCCCTCGCCCCAGAAGGCGTTGAGCTCACCCTCGGTCGGGAGTTCGACCGCGGAGCACCTCCAGATCAGTCCTCCGGCAGGACCGGGCCAGTAACACACGGCGTACTCCCCGGGCGGCGCCTTGACCCGGAAGTCACCACCGCCGTCGATCGTGGCCACCTTGCCGCCGAGGCGGGTGACCTGTGCCTGGTTGAGTTGCAGGGTGAGGTGGGACCAGGCCAGTGGATGGGCGACCGGATCCTCGCCGGTCGCGTCCCAGAACGGACCATCCACGGCCTCGATAGGGACCAGCGCGAGCACGCCGCCAAAGAGGGCTGGGTCACCGGGCAGACCCGCCACGTCCGACGTACCGGACATGTGTCCGACCAACCCGCCGGAGCCGGCTGGGCTCGGCCCGCAGGCCGATAGGACACCATGGCCAGCGACAGGCCGGCCGCCATCAGGCGGCGCGCAAGCATGCCGTACAGACCAGCCGACCGCAGACTCAACCCGGCGACAGGCATCGAACGCACCCTCAGCAGCGTCCTCATCCCACCCTCCCGATCGGCGCTCAGTGTGACGCACAGAACGAGAATCCGGTTCACGTCGAACGACGTGCGTCGTCGGCAACGCCGTCATCGGCACGGTCGGCGGCAGGTCTGGACGTTCGTGCAGAAGCGCGGCGCTTGGCCACGGGCAGGGCTCAGAAGGTGCGGTCCGCGACCGACACGCGCGTAGCCGCCTCAAGTGCGGAGACCAGTCGAGCGGTCGACGCGGGAGCGGCAGGGGCCTCCATGATCTGGTCCGCGGGCGTGTTCGGGTCAGCGAGGTAGACCTGCGTGTAGGCGGCGGCTTCCGGCTCGAATCGCCAGCTGTCCACCAGTGGCCCCGCGTCCACGGAGTCGAAGCCGAGCCGGTCGAGCAGCCCTCTCACCACATCCTTCGCCTCGTGTCATCCCCGGCGACCGGGAGGCTGTGCGGTCCGTCGCCCCGGAGGACCGGGCCAGCAACGGAATGTGGTGGGCAAGGATGTTGCTAAACGCCTTGACCGATCGGGCACCTTGGAAGTGCCGCTGGACGAGTTCGCTCTGGATGTTCGCCGAGAAGGGTCGCCGCGCCTTCGGGCTGCGACAGGGGGAGCGCGCGAGTCGCGATTCGGTCGAACGTGACGCGCCATGGGGGGCCGCAACGCTTCAGCGCGACTTGAAGTGCATCAGGTCACGTCCGTGCTCGATGACTCTCATGGCCGGCGTACGATTCAAATGTGGCTGAATCAACACCTCTGCAACTGATCACCGCCACCCAGGCCGCGCAGGTGGAGGCATCACTCGCGCTGCTGTCCGCGGCGGCCGACCCGGTGCGGTGGACGGTGCTCCGCCACCTCGCGCAGAACGGCACCAGCTGCGTGTGCGACCTGCAGGACCGGGTGCCGGTGGCCGGCAACCTGCTCAGCTACCACCTGAAGGTGCTGCGCGACGCGGGCCTGGTCACGAGCGCCCGGCGTGGGCGGTGGATCGACTACACGTTGGCCGACGACGCCGCGAAGCGCCTGGCTGCAGCCCTACCGGTGAGCGAGGCGGGAGTCCGGGCATGAGCATCGCCACCCACCTGCCCACCACCCGGACCGGCCGCGGGGTGACCCTGGCGGGTGTGGCCGGGGCATGGGCCTTGGCGTACTGGGTGAACGGGTGGCTCTGGGACGTCCTCTTCTACGACGTGCTCGGCATGGACCCCGGCGCCCGCCTGACCGAGACCCTGCACTTCTTCTTCTACGACACGGTCAAGATCGCCCTGCTGCTGTCCGGGATCATCTTCGTCATCACGATCCTGCGCTCCTACATGAGCATCGAACGCACCCGGGCCCTGCTGGGCGGGCGACGCGAAGGCGTCGGCAACGTCATGGCGGCGGGTCTGGGCGTGGTCACCCCGTTCTGCTCGTGCAGCGCGGTGCCCGCGTTCATCGGGTTCGTCGCCGCGGGGGTGCCGCTGGGGGTGACGCTGAGCTTCCTGATCGCCAGCCCCTTGGTCAACGAGATCGCGATCGGCCTGCTGCTGACCCTGTTCGGGTGGCAGGTCACGCTGGCCTACGTCGTCGCCGGTGTCTCCATCGCGATCGTCGCCGGCTGGGTGCTGGGGCGCCTGAAGCTCGAGCGGTACGTCGAGCCCTTCGTGTTCGAGACCAAGCTCGGCGGGCAGGTCATCGACTCCACCGCCGGGCTGACCTTCGCCCAGCGGGTCCAGATGGGCACCGAGGAGGTCGGCACCATCCTGCGCAGGATCTGGCCCTACCTGCTCGTGGGCATCGGCCTCGGTGCGGTGATCCACGGCTGGGCCCCCGAGGACCTCTTCACCCAGTACGCCGGCGCTGACAATCCCCTCGGGGTCCTGGTCGCCGTCCTCATCGGGATCCCGCTGTACTCCAACGCCGCCGGCATCCTGCCGCTGGTGGAGGCCCTGCATGACAAGGGCCTGCCGATGGGCACCCTGCTCGCCTTCATGATGGCCGTCGTCGCGCTCTCCCTGCCCGAGATGGTCCTGCTGCGCCGGGTCCTGAAGCCCCAGCTGCTCGCCGTCTACGTCGCCATCGTCGGCGCCTCGATCGTCGCCGTCGGGTACCTGTTCAACATCCTGCTCGCCTGAGCACCACCGAAAGGAGGACCCGATGATCATCAAGATCCTCGGTCCCGGCTGCACCAACTGCAAGAACCTCGAACGCGCCACTCTGGATGCCGTCGAGCAGCTCGGCCTGGACGTCACCGTGGAGAAGGTCGAGGACTACCCGACCATCATGGGCTACGGCGTCATGTCCACCCCGGGGCTCGTCGTCGACGACAAGGTCCTCGTCTCCGGCCGCGTCCCCAAACCCGCCGAGATCAAGCAGCTCCTGACCACGGCGGCGGGCTGAACCATTGCCCATGTGACGTGGCAGGAGGCGGCAATGGACGCGCTCGTGGAGGGCCAGACCCACCGAACTCATCGCTTGGCGATGGCGTCAGGCGAAGATCCGGCCGATCTGCTCGAGGCGTTCGGGAACCAGGGCGAACCACGCCTGGTGCCCACGCCGTTCGCGGGTGAGCAGTCCTGCCTCCGTGAGCACCTTGAGGTGGTGGGACACCGTGGGCTGGGCAAGGCCCAGCGCTGGGGTGAGGTCGGCGACGCACGCGCAGCACTCATCAGCGGAGCGGATGATGCTCAGCAGCTGCAGCCGAGCCGGGTCCGAGACCGCCCTGAGCAGCCCAGCCACCTCCTGCGCCTCGGCACGGTCGAGCGGAGCGCGAACCGGCGCACCGCAACACTTGCCGATGGCCCCTTCCAAGAGGGTGGACACGCTCACCCCTCCGTCGGACATCAGTCGTCGACCTCCTGGTTGTCGGATGCGTCTCACAGCCCGGATCGACGCCCCTCAATATTGACACACATCGATTGCCGCTGACAGGCTGATCGGGGGACAACGATGACCAAGCGCCAACAGAATGAGACGGCGAGCACCATGAGCCACCACGCACAAGCCACCCAGCCAGGTGGCGCGAGCCCCGAGGACGACACCGCGCACGTCACGGCCAAGCTCTCCACCCTGGACCGGTTCCTCCCGGTGTGGATCGGTGCCGCCATGGTCGCGGGCCTGCTCCTCGGCCGCGCGATCCCGGGCCTGGACCAGGCCCTGAGCGCCGTCGAGGTGGACGGCGTCTCCCTGCCGATCGCCCTCGGCCTGCTCGTCATGATGTACCCCGTGCTGGCCAAGGTCCGCTACGACCGGCTCGACACCGTCACCGCCGACAAGCCGATGCTGGTCAGCTCGCTGGTGCTCAACTGGGTCGTCGGGCCGGCCCTGATGTTCACCCTGGCCTGGGTCTTCCTCTACGACCTGCCTGAGTACCGCACCGGGCTGATCATCGTCGGGCTGGCCCGCTGCATCGCCATGGTCATCATCTGGAACGACCTCGCCTGCGGAGACCGGGAGGCCGCGGCGGTGCTCGTCGCCCTCAACTCGGTCTTCCAGGTCGTCATGTTCGGCGTGCTCGGCTGGTTCTACCTCTCGCTGCTGCCCGGCTGGCTGGGCCTGCCCCAGGAGACCCTCGACGTCTCGCCGTGGCAGATCGCCAAGTCGGTGCTCGTCTTCCTGGGCATCCCGCTGCTGGCTGGCTACCTGTCGCGACGGATCGGCGAGAAGCGCTGGGGGCGAACGGCATACGAGCGATCCTACCTGCCGGTGATCGGCCCGTGGGCCCTGTACGGGCTGCTCTTCACCATCGTCATCCTGTTCGCCCTCCAGGGCGACCAAATCACCAACAACCCGTGGGACGTCGCCCGCATCGCCCTGCCGCTGCTCGCCTACTTCGCCCTGATGTGGGGTGGCGGGTTCATCCTGGGCAAGGCCCTCGGCATGACCTACGAGCGCACGACCACGCTCGCCTTCACCGCCGCCGGCAACAACTTCGAGCTCGCCATCGCGGTCGCGATCGCCACGTTCGGCGTCACCTCCGGGCAGGCCCTGGCCGGGGTCGTCGGCCCGCTCATCGAGGTGCCGGTGCTCGTCGGCCTCGTCTACGTCAGCCTGGCGCTGCGCAACAGGTTTCCACACCAACCACAGGCCGCGATCCTGCCCCCCAACCAGAGCCCCCATGCCTGAGATCCACGTCTACGAACCCGCCCTGTGCTGCACCACCGGCGTGTGCGGCCCCGAGCTCGACCAGGACCTCGTCCACTTCACCGCCGACGTCTCACACGTCAACGAGTCCGGCGGCCAGGTGGCTCGGCACAACCTCGCCAGCGACCCCCACGCGTTCGTCAACGACGACATGCTCCGCGACTTCATACGCCTCGCCGGTGGCGAGTGCTGCTGATGACCGCCCTGCCGTTCCTCGACAACCCGCCCCGGTTCCTGTTCTTCACCGGCAAGGGTGGGGTCGGCAAGACCTCGTTGGCGTGCGCCACCGCCGTGCGGCTCACGGGTGCAGGACGACGGGTGCTGCTGGTGAGCACCGACCCGGCATCCAACGTCGGGCAGGTCTTCGGTGCCACCATCGGCAACACCATCACCGCGATCCCCGACGTGCCGCTGCTGTCCGCCCTCGAGATCGACCCGCAGCAAGCGGCGGACGCCTACCGGGCCCAGATCATCGACCCGGTGCGTGGCCTGCTCCCCACGGCCGAGGTCGACGCGATGACCGAGCAGCTCTCCGGCGCGTGCACCACCGAGATCGCCTCCTTCAACGAGTTCACCTCCCTCCTGGCGGACCCGCAGGCCACCGCCGACTACGACCACGTCCTGTTCGACACCGCCCCCACGGGCCACACGATCCGCCTGTTGCAGCTGCCCGGTGAGTGGACGACGTACCTGTCCGACGGCAAGGGCGACGTGTCCTGCCTGGGCCCGGTCGCCGGCCTGGACCGCCTGCGCCACGACTACCGCGGCGCCCTGGAGGCCCTCACTGACCCCTCGCGCACCCGGCTCGTGCTCGTCGCCCGCCCCCAACGGTCCGCGCTCGGCGAGGCCGGCCGCACCTACGCCGAGCTGCTCGAGCTCGGGATGAGCGACGCCCACCTCGTCGTCAACGGCGGGATGCCGCACGACGCCGCCGGCGACCCTCTCGCCGCCGCCGTGGAGTCCCGCGAAGCCATTGCCCTGCAGGATCTGCCGGCCAACCTGCGCCCGCTGCCCCGCACGACGATCCCGCTGCTGCCGTTCAACACCGTCGGGCTGGGGGCATTGCGCTCGCTCCTCGACGCCGCCGCACCGCCCCCTCCCGACACCGGCTCAGCCACCTCGGCGACCGTGCCTGACGACTTTGCCGTCCTGCATTCCCTCGTCGACGGCATCGAGGCTGACGGCCCCTCATTGGTCATGTGCATGGGCAAGGGCGGGGTGGGCAAGACGACCGTGGCCGCCGCCGTGGCCCTCGAGCTCGCGCGCCGTGGACACGAGGTGCTCCTGTCCACGACGGACCCCGCGGCGCACCTCACCGAGACCTTGCAGGCCGACGTCGAGCACCTGACGGTCTCGCGCATCGACCCCGAGCACGCGATCACGCAGTACCGCGAACGCGTCATGGCCGGCAAGGGCAGCGCCCTGGACGACGCCGGCCGAGCCGTGCTCGCCGAAGACCTGAAGTCCCCGTGCACCGACGAGGTCGCCGTCTTCCAGCAGTTCTCGCACCTGGTGTTCCAGTCCCGCAGGAAGTTCGTCGTCCTGGACACCGCCCCCACCGGCCACACCCTGCTGCTCCTGGACGCGACGGGCTCCTACCACCGCGAGATCACCCGGCAGATGAGCGAGGGCACCCGCTACACCACCCCACTGATGCGGCTGCAGGACCCGCACCAGACCAAGGTTCTGCTCATCACCCTCGCGGAGACCACCCCGGTCCAGGAAGCCGAGGAGCTGCAGGGCGACCTCGCCCGCGCCGGCATCACCCCCTACGCCTGGGTCGTCAACAACAGCCTCGCCGCTGCCGCGCCCTCCTCTGCATTCCTGCAGGCCCGCGCCCGAGCCGAGCTCCCCTCCCTGGCCCGGGTCGCCGAGCTGTGCGGCAGGGTCGCCATCGTGCCGATGCTCGCCCGCGAACCCGTCGGCACGGCGGCACTGTCCGCGCTCACCCAGCAGAGCGCCACCGAAGCGCAGCTCGCTCATGCCCCCTGAGGTGGCCGTGCCACCACGGCCGGCAACCAGCGCCACCGCAGCGCGTCACCTCCGGACCCGACCTCACCCCCATCCGACCGCAACCCACAAGGAGCCCAACCCCGTGTCCGACAAGCCCTCCGTGCTGTTCGTGTGCATCCACAACGCCGGCCGCTCGCAGATGGCCGCGGCCTACCTGAACCACCTCTCCGGTGGTGCCGTCGAGGTGCGCTCCGCCGGGTCCGCCCCAGCCGATCAGGTCAACCCCTCCGCCGTGGAGGCGATGGCCGAGGAAGGCATCGACATCACCGCCGAGACCCCCAAGATCCTGACCACCGAAGCGGTCAAGGAGTCCGACGTCGTCATCACCATGGGCTGCGGCGACACCTGCCCGATCTTCCCCGGCAAGCGCTACGAGGACTGGGAGCTCGAGGACCCGGCCGGCAAGGGCGTGGACTCCGTGCGACCGATCCGCGACGACATCAAACAGCGGGTCCTGGCCCTGATCGCCTCCCTCGACGTACCCGCCGCAAGGTCCTGACCCGAAGGAGGCGCCACATGGCACCCGACGTCCGCCACGTCATCATCATCGGTTCCGGCCCGGCCGGGTGGACGGCTGCCGTCTACGCCGCCCGCGCCAACCTCGAGCCGCTGATGTTCGAGGGGTCGGTCACCGCTGGCGGGGCGCTGATGAACACGACCGAGGTCGAGAACTTCCCCGGCTTCCGCGACGGCATCATGGGCCCTGACCTCATGGACAACATGCGCGCCCAGGCCGAGCGGTTCGGCACGCAGATCATCACCGACGACGTGCAGTCGGTGCGCCTCGAGGACGACGTCAAGGTCGTCACCGACTCCGAGGGCACCGAGCACCGGGCCCGGGCTGTCATCCTCGCGATGGGCTCGGCCTACCGCGAGCTCGGGCTGCCCGACGAGAAGCGCCTCTCGGGCCACGGTGTCTCGTGGTGCGCCACGTGCGACGGGTTCTTCTTCCGCGACCAGGACATCGCCGTCGTCGGCGGGGGCGACTCGGCCGTCGAGGAGGCCACCTTCCTCACCAAGTTCGCCCGCTCGGTCACCATCGTGCACCGCCGCGACGAGCTGCGCGCGAGCGCCATCATGGCCGAACGAGCCCACGCCAACCCCAAGATCCGATTCGCGTGGAACAGCGTCGTCGACGCCATCCACGGCGCGGACAAGCTCACCGGCGTCACGCTGCGCGACACCATTACTGGCGCCACGCGCGAGCTCCCGGTGACCGGTCTGTTCGTCGCGATCGGGCACGACCCCCGCAACGAGCTCGTCAAGGGCGTCGTCGAGCTCGACGCCGAGGGCTACGTCCTCGTCGAGGGCCGCTCCACCCGCACCAACGTCCCCGGGGTCTTCGCCTGCGGCGACCTCGTCGACCACACCTACCGCCAGGCCATCACCGCCGCCGGGTCCGGCTGCGCCGCCGCCCTGGACGCCGAACGGTTCCTCGCCGCACGCGAGCAGCCCGGAAAAGGCGCGACCTCCGCGACCCCTGGGGTGGCCTGATGTCCGGTTCCATCGTGCGTGACAATGGCTCGGTCTCGGGGTCGGGCGGGGCACGACGCGGTGTGCTGTTCATCTGCGTCAAGAACGGTGGCAAGTCCCAGATGGCTGCGGCCCTCATGCGCCAGGTAGCCGGCCAGGACATCGAGGTGCACTCCGCCGGCACCAGGCCCGGCGCCGAGCTGAACGCGTTGTCCGTGCAGGTCCTGGACGAGGTCGACGCCCCCACGGCGGGCGAAGTGCCCAAGCCCATCGACCCGCACCTGCTCGCGCGCATGGATGTCGTGGTGACCCTCGGTGAGGAAGCCCAGGTCGACACGGTGCCCGGGCCACGCTTCGAGACGTGGGTCACCGACGAACCCAGCGAGCGCGGCATCGACGGCATCGAGCGGATGCGCCTCGTGCGGGACGACATCGCGGCCCGCGTCAAAGTCCTGGCTGTGGATCTCGCCGGCCTGCCCGCACGGGTTGGGGGTGCGCACGGGGACCCGTCACCCGGCGAGACCCAAGGAAGGTCGACATGACCCAGAACCCGCGCCCGGTCCAGGCGCCGCTGGAGTACCGCGTCAGTGCCGCCACGATGGGGAACGGCGGCGCCCAGGTCACGGCGGCCGGGGCAGCGATCCCGGTGGATGTCACCTGGGGCGGTGCGCCGGATGGCCCCGGGCCCGCCGAGCTGCTCGCGGCGGCATTGGCTGCTCGCCTGCTGAGGAACCTGTCGCGCTGCGGAGAACTGATCGACTTCCGGTACGACGGCGCAGAGGTAGACGTCGTGGCTCGGCGGCAGGACAGCCCACCCCGGTTCGTGGAGTTCACCTACGCGCTGCGCGTCTCCACCGACGAGCCGGAGCACCGCGTGAACCTGGCACACACCAACCTGCGCAAGTTCGGCACGGTGTTCAACACCCTTGCCGCCGTGTGCGAGGTGCACGGCACGCTGGAGGCGTTCCCGCGGATGGAGCACGACTGACCACCCGGAGGGTTCGGGCTCGGTTCTCACCCCGGTGAGCGGAGGCGCCGACCCGGCGACCAAGAAGAGAGGAACAGCTCATGAACGACACGAACCCGGAAGTCCGCGACGAGGTGCGGGCCCACTACGCCCGGGCCGCCACCGCCATGACCGCCGCGGACGGCCGGACCACCCTGACCGTGGTGGACACCGACCAGTGCTGCAGCCCATCACCCGGAGCGCAGACCTCCTGCTGTGGGGCCGACCAGGAGGTCGGGCCCGCCTTCGGCGCCGCCCTGTACTCAGCCGGCGAGCACGGCGAGCTGCCGGTCGAGGCGGTCGCCGCCAGCCTGGGGTGCGGCAACCCGATGCTCGTGGCCGAGCTGCGCCACGGGGAGAAGGTCCTCGACCTCGGCTCGGGCGGAGGGATCGACGTCCTGCTCTCAGCCCGACGCGTCGGGGACGGCGGCTTCGTCTACGGCGTCGACATGACCGACGAGATGCTCGACCTGGCCCGCGCCAACGCCGCCAAGGCGGGCGTGCAGAACGTGCAGTTCCTCAAGGGCGTCATCGAGGAGCTTCCGCTGCCCAACAGCGCGGTCGACGTCATCATCTCCAACTGCGTCATCAACCTGTCCACCGACAAGACCGCCGTGCTGTCCGAGATGTACCGGGTACTCCGGCCCGGAGGCCGCATCGGCATCTCCGACGTGGTCGCGCAGGACCACCTGAGTCCGACCGACCGGGCGCAGCGCGGCTCCTTCGCCGGGTGCTTCGCCGGGGCACTCTCCCGCCAGGAGTACCTCGACGGCCTCACCGCCGCCGGCTTCGTCGACCCGGACGTCACCTTCACCCACGAGGCGGCCGACGGCATGCACGGAGCGCTGATCCGGGCCACCAAACCGGAGGACAGGTCCACGCAGGCCTGACCACCGCCGCGACCACTATCGGTGCACGTTGGCCCTGTCGGGAGCGCTGGGCACCCGGGAGTCCCGCTTCGGCCCGGGTTCTGTTCACCCCGGCACCGGTGGGCGGTCTGCCTGCGCGGTGCGCCCGAGGTGATCAGCGCACGGCTTCTTGTGTGACCGATGCGGCCAGCCGGGTCGCACGAAGCAGACTGACCGTGGCGGCCGCGCACAGCATGAGTACTCCGACCAGCGCCGGTGAGTACGAGCCGGTCACGGTGCGCGCGAGGCCGGCGGCGAAGGGCCCAGTGGTGGTCGCGACCGTGGTGAGGACCGTCATCAGAGCGGCCAAGGTCGCGTACCGGGCGACGCCGAACCCGTGCGCCAGCAGGACCGGGCGCGCGATCGTACCGACGCCGAACCCCGCACCGAAGAGCAGCACGAACGTGGCCGCGCCCGCGACGGTCTCGCCCGCGGTCATCAGGACGAGGACGCCGGTTGCCTGCAGGGTGAACATCACTGCGGTCGCCACCCCGACCGGGATGCGGCGGGCCGCCCCGGTCAGGACCAGACGCCCCGAGACCGACAGGGCCCCCAGCGTGCCTGTCGCCGTCGCGGCGAAGGCTGCTGTGTGGCCGTGCTCGAGGAGGAACGGGACGAGGTGCACGGCCACGACGATGACGGCGCAGGCCTGGGCGGCGAATGCCGCCGCGTACCAGCGGAACAGCGGCTGGCGCAGTGCCCATCCGGCCGTGGCGCGCACGCTGCTGCCGTGGTCGGGCGGGCCCTCGACGAGGTGACGGGGCGGCGGATGTTCGGCGCCGTCGGGGTGCATTCCCAGGTCGGCCGGCTCGGCCCGCAGCACCAGCCAGTGCGGAAGGACGGTCAGGGCAGCCAGGGCACCAGCCAGGACCAGGAGCGCGCCTCGCCATCCCAGTGCCTCGATCAGGGCATGCGACGCGGGTAGGGCGATCGTCGAGGCGAACCCGGCGACGACGGTGACGGCGAGCAGCGCCGTGGACCGCTTGGCGTGGAACCACCGGATGACCACCGCGAATGCCGGGTCGTACAGCACGGCGGCCCGGGCCGCACCGATGCCGGCCATCACGAGGTAGAGCCCAGTTACCGAGGTCACCTGGGACCACGCCGCCACCAGCAGCGCACACACGATCGACCCGGTCGTCATCAGACCGCGCGGACCGCGGGCGTCCAACCATCGGCCTACCGGCACCGAAACCAGCCCGGTCAACAGCACCGCCAGCGAGAACGCCCCGCCCAGGACCGCCGGTGAGAAGCCGAGCTCGTCGCCCATCGGCACCTGGAAGACAACGAACGCGTAGTACAGGACGCCCCAGCTGACCGTCTCGGTGACCGCCAACACCGCGACGATGCGCCACCCGTGGAAGACCCGCACCGGCGCCGGCGGGCTCACTGAGGAGTCCGCAGGCGCCGGCGCTGGCGCCAGACGGGTCACCCGCAGCAGCCACCGGAGCGGCTCGCCGAGACGTCGGTGACGGCCACGGCCGGCGCGCCGAACGCCACGGTGCCGGGGTCCTGGACGACGCCACCGACGAGGTCACCGGCTCGCCCGTTGGGCACACCGGTGGCGAACCCGACCCGGAGCCGGTCCAGCGAGGCGACGACGTTCTGCTCGCTGGCAGGGGACGTCACGGCACTCGGGGTGTCACAGCATCCTCCGGCAGCCTCCGCCCCGGCTGCGACCTCGTCGTCGGCCAGGGCGTTGCTCGAGGAGCACACTCCGGTCTCGGGGAGGACGAGCTGCACCTCGTCTGCGGCGGTGTCGTCCCCGGCGAGGTGGGCGGCGATGGAGCGGACCTGCTCGTTGCCCGTGGTGATCAGGAACGTCGGTGCCCTTCCGTAGGACTTCATCCCGACGACGAACAGGCCGGGCTCGTCCTCATGGGCCAGCTCACGCCAGCCGTGCGGGGGCACCGACCCGCACGAGTGGAAGGCCGGGTCGACCAACGGCCCGATCGCGCGCGGCGCCTCCAGGCCCGGGTCGAGGTCGAGCCGGAGCTCGGAGAGCATCACGAGATCCGGCCGGAACCCCGTGGCGGCCGCGATGGCGTGCACCCCCTCGATGGCCCGCTCACCTTCGAACGTGTCACCGACCACGGTCACCGACCCACCCCCGGCGTCGACGTGGACCTGCCTGGTTGCGAAGCCCGCGATGTGCTCGAGCGCACCTGACTCGACGAGGTCCTGCAGGTCGGCGCCGAGGCGGCCGCGGTCGGGAAGCTGGTCGGCGGTCCCTCCACCGAACACGCGGCGGGTGTTCGTGCCGCGGGTCGCCCACACGATTCGCGTTCCCGGCACCTCCCGGGCCAGCTGGGCCAGGGCGACCAGGGTGTTGGCCGCGGAGTGGCCCATGCCCACCACGAGTGTGGTGCGACCGGCGAACCGGGCCCGGTCGCCACCCAGGACGTCCGGCAGGGGCCCCACCAGGAATCCCGCCGCCCGGGCAGCGGGCTCACCCAGGGCAGGCAGGCCGGAGGCGCCGAGCGGGTTGTGCTGTCCCCACGTGCCGGAGGCGTCGATGACGGCTCGGGCGCGCAGGTCCTGCATCGCCCCGTCGGCACCTTGGACCCGCACGAGGAACGGACGCGTCTCGCGCCCCACCGTGCGTGAACGGTCCAGCCCGTCCCGGGAGACGGCCACGACACGGGTCGTGGTCTTCACCGCATCGCCCAGGGCCGCCGCCAACGGCGTGAGGTACCGGTGGACGATCTCGGCGCCCGTCGGCGACCGACGCTCGGCCGGGCGGGTCCACCCGGTCGGTGCGAGGAGCTTCTCCGCAGCGGCGTCGACGATGAACTGCCATGGCGTGAAGGTGCGGATGTGGCCCCACTGCGCGACGGCAGACCCCACCGAGTCCCCAGCCTCGAGGACCAGGAACGGCAGCCCCCTCGCAGTGAGCTCCGCGGCAGCGGCCAAACCGACCGGACCGGCCCCGATGACGACGACGGGCAGGTCAGGGTCCGTGGTGCCGGGGTTGCTGGGTTCGAGGGTCTGTGCGGTCACGCTGGTCTCCTTCGACGACTGGCCCGCACGGGTGCCCTGCGGGCCATCTGCGAACCGATGCTTGATCTTCGACGTTCATCGAACCATAACTTCGATGCTCATGGAAGCATTCCTTCGAACGCTATCGAAACATGACCCTGTTGGAGGTAGCCTGTGGCCATGGCTTCGACCACGACCACTCCCCCCGAGGCAGACCCCATCACCGGCCTGACAGCTCTCGATGCGTGCTGCCAGCCGATCCGCTCGGGCGTGGCCGACGCGTCGGCCCAGGCCCTCGCAGAGATGTTCAAGGCCCTGGCCGACCCCGCACGCGTGAAGATCATGTCGATGCTGCTCAATGCCGACGAGGTCTGCGCCTGCGACATCTCCCAGGGCATCGGCAAGAGCGCCGCCACCGCGAGCCACCACCTGAAGATCCTCAAGGAGAGCGGTCTGGCGATCAGCGAGAGGCGCGGCACGTGGGTGTACTACCGCGCCGTGCCGCAGCGAGTCGCGGCCATCCGCGACGCCCTCGCCCTGGGCGGCTCAGGGCACCGCCTACAGCACCGGAGGACGACGGGTCGCGCCGGTACCTGATCGGCGGCGCGGCCGCCGCCTGCGCGGTCTGTTGCGCGCAACCGCTGATGGCGCTGCTCGGGATCGCCGCCACCGGAGCGGCAGCCACCGTGGCGAGCCTGCTCTTCGCCGGAGCCGTCTTCGCGGTCGTGGTCGCCGCGCTGAGCGTGGGCGGGTTCCTCGCCGGACGCCACGGCTGGCCCCGTCGTGTCCGGGTGCCAGAATCCCGCCATGACGGTGACCCGCTCCCTGACCCTGTTCGTCCTGGCGGCGATCGCTGAGATCGGTGGGGCCTGGCTGATCTGGCAGGGCGTGCGCGAGCACCGCGGCTGGGTCTGGATCGGGGCCGGGGTCATCGCCTTGGGCTTGTACGGCTTCGTCGCCACCCTGCAGCCGGACTCGAACTTCGGCCGGATCCTGGCTGCCTACGGCGGCGTGTTCGTCGCCGGGTCGCTGGCCTGGGGGATGATCCTCGACGGGTTCCGCCCGGACCGCTACGACGTCATCGGCGCCCTGATCTGCTTGGTCGGGGTCGGCGTCATCATGTACTCGCCCCGTACCGGCTAGGACCGGCCAGAGGGCTCACATCGGCCGATGGGTGAGTGGGGTCCCGACTCACATGGGGTTTTGTGCCTCGTTCAGCACGGGCCGTTCAGGGGCAGTTGCGTCCCCCTGAGTTCCAGCAAGAGGCGTCCCATCTACGGTGGCCGGCGGCGCTGCGGCGACGTGGCGTGGCGGAAGCATCTGCACCTGGTTGCTGCTGCGCGAACGAGGTCGTGGATCAGTCGTCGTCTTCCACGAGCTGGCCTTCCCACGCCTCGCGGCCCTCGTGGATGGCGAAAGCGGCGATCACGAACCCGGCCGCGGGATCCAGCCATGCGGCGCCGGTGAGGGCGAACAACCCGAGCCCGACGAGGGTGGAGATGCTGAGCATGACGCAGATTCTTGTCTCGGCTGCGTCAGCGAGGATGAGGCGGTCGCCGCCGAGGGCCTGCGCGACGCGGTGCTTCTCGCGGGCCAGGATCGGCATGACGACGACCGACGCGGCGAGCAGTACCAGCCCGACGACCGAGGTGTCAGGGGCTTCGCCGCTGAGCAGGTCGCGGATCCCCACGATGACGACGTACGCGGCCAACACGAAGAACGTCACGGCGACGGCTCGAAGCGTGCGCCGCTCCTTTGCCTCGTCAGCCTCGCCGTGTCGCAGCCGGGCGGCCAGTCGCAGCCCGACGAGGACGGCTGCGGCGGACTCGATTCCGCTGTCCAGGCCGAAGCCGACCAGGGAGACCAGCCCGGCCATGAGCCCGGCCGTCACGGCGACGACACCCTCGATGACGTTGTAGGCGACGGTGAACTGGGCCAGGCGGAGCCCGCGCCGGGTCAGCGCTTCGGTGCGGGCGTCGGTCAGGTCGGGCGAGGTGGCGGGGTTGGTCACGAGTCATCCTTGGTGACGAGGTTCCGTGTGTGGGGTTGAGCGCGACGGTCTCGTCAGTCAGCCCGGCTGAGTCCGTCGTGCGCTTGTCCTTCGCTACCAGTCGACACCCTGGCAGTGCTTGCTGTCGCTGGTCTCGACCTGCAGGGTGGCGTGGGCGATCCCGAACTGGTCGCGCAGCAGGGCTGTGGCTTGGGCCAGCACCTCGTCGGACTCGTCGCGGACGACGAGGTGGGCGGTGGCGACGTCCATCCCGGAGGTGAGGGTCCACAGGTGCAGGTCGTGAACCTCTTCGACACCGTCGACGGCGGTGAGGGCCTCCATGACGGTGTCCGGGACCATTCCGGCGGGGGCGTGCTGGCCGAGCACAGCCAGCACCTCGCGTCCCAGGCGCAGGGCGCGCAGCAGGACGAAGGCGCCGATGGCCAGGGCGATGACGGTGTCCCAGACCGCCTCCCCGGTGACTGTGATCAGGACGGCGGCAACGATGACACCGATGGACCCGAGGGTGTCGGCGACGACCTCGAGGTAGGCGCCCTTGACGTTCAGGCTCTCGCCGGCGCCGCCGCGCAGCAGCAGCAGCGCGATGACGTTGATCACCAGGCCGATCGCACCGACGACGAACATCGCCGTCGAGCCGACCTCCGGGGTGGACCCCATGCGCCCGATCGCGGCGATGACGATGTAGATCGAGACCGCGATCATCACCAGCACGGCCAAGCCCGACGCGAAGATCTCGGCCCGGTAGGACCCGAACGTGCGACGACCGGTGGTGTCGGGTCGGGCGGCGATCCTGGTGGCCAGCAGCGCCGCACCGAGGGTGACGACGTCGGCGGCCATGTGCCCGGCGTCGGAGAGCAGCGCGAGGGACTGCGACATGATCCCGGCGACGAGCTCGACGCCGAAGAAGGAGGCGACGAGGCCGAAGGAGACGGCCAGGCGCCACCGGTGGCGCCCACCGGCGTGCCCGGGAGGTGGGTGGGAGTGCCCGCCGCTCATCGGGACGTCACAGGTCCCTGGTCGGTCGCGGGCGTGGTGTGCACGACGTGCTCACGGGTGACGTCCAGCAGCATCCGGACGTGACCGTCGGAGAGGCGGTAGTACACGTTGCGGCCCTCGCGGCGGCCGGCCACGACACCGGAGGCGCGCAGCATCCGCAGGGCCTGGCTGACCGTGGACTCCGCGGTGGAGGTCGCGGCGGCCAGGTCGCACACGCACAGCTCACCGGCCTCGAGCAGGGCGTACAACAGGCGGGCACGGGTGGGGTCGCCCAGGAGCTTGAACACCCCGGTGACCGTCGCCAGCTCGTCGCGGCCGGGCGCGTTGTCCACGACCAGCGCCACCTTCTCCGGATGCACGCCGTTCACTGCGCACCCGTCGAGTCCCACCACGTGAGTCACCACGGTCAACCTCCATATCTGAACGATCGCTCAGATGTCAGGGTCGTCCGGTCGACCGGTGATGTCAAGTCGCCGTTTCCGTGCCCCGATTTCAGGACTGCCATCAAGTGCAACGCCGTCGTCGTGGCGGTCGGTATCGCGGCCGTCGTCGGCCTCACTCTCCTGGCCCGGCCTTCCGCGGAGCAGCCCGCGGCGGCCGACCCGCAACGGTCGCCCTCGTCCGCGTGCGCGGACGTCGTGGTCCGCGAGGACAGCCACGGACTGTCCGCCGCCCCGGCGGGGTCCCTGCTCCGTGGAACCGTGCACCCCTGCGTTGACAGGTGACCAATAGGTCACCTATTGTTCGTCGGGTGGATGCGGTGTTCAAGGCCCTCGCGGACCCGACCCGACGCGATCTGCTCGACGCGTTGTTCGTCGAGGACGGTCAGTCGCTGACAGCGCTGGAGCAACGGGTCCCGATGAGCCGGTTCGGGGTCATGAAGCACCTCAAGGTCCTCGAGGAGGCCGGTCTCGTGGTCACCCGTAGACAGGGCAGGGAGAAGCTGCACCACCTCAACCCCGTCCCCATCCGCCTCATCCACGACCGCTGGGTGAGCAAGTACGCCGAGCCGTGGGCCTCGGCCCTGGTCGAGCTCAAGTCACACCTGGAGGACACGCCATGACCAACCCCGACGTCCCCGTCTCGTTCGCACGCGGCACGGCCCCGGTCGCGGACACCGCGGTGTTCGAGATCTTCATCAAGACCACACCCAGCCGGCTCTGGGAGGCCATCACCGACCCGCAGACGCGCGCGAAGTACAGCTTCGGGGTCCAGACGCACTCGGACTGGACCGCCGGGTCGACGTACGAGTCCGGCATCCCCGGCGCCGTCGACATCGCGGGCGGGGAGAACCTCGTGGTCGACCCACCGCGGCTGCTGGTGCAGACGTTCCAGGCGCGGTGGAGCGAGGAGGTGCTGGCGCAGGGCACCACCCGGGTGACCTGGGAGATCGAGCAGGTCGGCGACTCCTGCCGACTCACCGTCGTTCACGACCAGCTGCCGGCCAGCGCCAACGCCGAGCTCTACGGAGGCTGGCCGATGATTCTCTCTGGCCTCAAGACCCTGCTCGAGACCGGCAAGCTGCTGACCACGCCCGGGTCCCTGATGTACAGCCCCGCGCAGGCATAGGCCGGGAAGGACCATCACGCCTTGGCGAACCGCGTGCTGCTCCACGGAGCGGTCGGCGGTGCTGGACGCGACTTCCCGACCGGCGACCGAAGACTGGCTTGAGGGGCCGGCCCGACCCGCGTCACCGAGCTGTTCGGGTGGCAGCGCTGACACAGTGCATCGCGCGGATCTGCCACGGGCAGCGCCCACGCTCAGACCGCGAGCGCCGATCCGAGACCACGGCCGATGGGTCCAACGCGCGATGCCGGCTCCCCAGCCACCGCGCCGACGCGCCGGAGCCGTCAAGCTGCAGCGCCCGACCGGACGAACGACCTCGACGGCAAACAGGCGCCGGCGCACACTCCAAGACGCCGACCCCGACCCCTTGGCAACAGAACGGGAGCCGCAGTGACGCAACTGTCACCAGCATTCAACGATTCGCCGAGGGCCAGTCAGCCGTCTGACCTATGTCTGATGCTTCGGTCCCTTGGGGCCGTGGTGGCCCGGGGCTGCCGGGTCCACCTGAACGTGCGCGGCGATGTCCTGCCGCTCCGTGACGAAGTAGAACTGTCCACCGGTGTCGTTCAACACGACTTGTCCGCCGTCACGGAACATGTGGGCCAGCGCCGTCAGTTCCTGCGCCGTGACGAAGATCTGGTGGGCTGAGCTGTCACCCTCCAGGCCGTAGTAGAGAAACCCCTGCTTGTCCACGATGTTGAATCCGAGCGAGTACCAGGTGATGTTGGTGGTCGGCATGACGCCTCCTTCAGGGGTACATCCGGATTACCCTCACGCTAGACCCGCCCAGCGAAGTCGGCATCCGGCGGCGGGCCGGCCGGCAACGTCTGCTCGGCATGGCGTCGGGCCGCATGCGGCGCAGTGAGTCCGACTGTGGTCAGGCCCCGCCCGCTGGCGGCTTGTGACGCGGATGGGTTCGACGGCGCTCCCTCCGCCGCCACCACCGGCAGCGGCGGTGTGCCTTCCACGCGCCTGTCTGCCGGGGAGCCAGCCGACGCACTTGGCCCGTACCGATCGCGTCCAGGAAGACCAATCCTTCTTACGCTGGACGGATGGACTTTGGGGTGGTGGTGATCACCGGCGGTATCCTGATCGGCGGCTTCGCACTTGGCATGCTGTTGAGCGTGCTGCGACCGTGCGACGACGAGGCAGCGGCGGCGCACCGTCACCTGGCAAGGCGGGCCCTAGTGTGGCTCCCGGACGGACCCCAGTCGAACCAGGTCCCCGAACAGCCGAAATCCGGCTCCGGCTTGCCCCGGTAGTGGTGAACCCGCAAGGGCCGTCACCGGGACTCGTGGGTGGCGCAGACCCGGTTCGAGGTCGCCGTCGACCGCATCGATACCCAGTAGGCGTCGATCACACGCCCGTCGAGACAACTTCCTGCCCAAGGTACTGGCCAACCACACCTTCGATGCCAACACCGTGCTGGTCGGCCACTCCGGCGGGGCAGCGCTGCTGCTGGCGCTCCTTGAGCACATCGACACCAGGGTGGGTCAGGCCATCCTCGTCGCCGGGTAGTGCACCCCGCCCACCACCACTGAGGACGAACCCGTGCTCCAGCAGGACTACGACTGGGCGGCGATCCGGGCCCATGTGCGTGACCTGTACTTCATCAACCCGCGAGGACCCGTACGGCTGCGACGACATGCAAGGTCGGGCCATGTTCGACCGGCTCGGCGGCACCCAGATCGTCCGCGACGACGGCCACTTCGGAGACATCGACCAGCCCTATGAGTCGTCCGAACTCCTCGACCGGCTGATCGACTGACCCCTGCGCGCCTGTGGCGGGAAGGCCCGCGTTGACCGGGCCTTTCCGTCATGGGCCGTTCAGCTTGTGGTTGTCACGTGCCCACTGGCTGGAAGTAGTTCGCGGCCCCGTAGTTGGCCACGTTCCGGCCGAGCAACTGGCCGGCGACGTCCCCACTGCGGTAGTGCAGGCCAGCCCAGATCCGTGCCTCGATGAGCTCGGACAGCGGCTGCGAGAACGTGTCGAACGTACGCACAGCAGGTCCTCCGGGGTTCGCGAAGGTGCTCGTGACCTCGAACGGCCCACCCACCGGGTCATCGCCGAAGAACATCCGCAGCACGGTGATGTGTGCGGCGTCGAGGCAGTTGTGGCCTGAGGTCCACTCGGGATACGGGGCAGTGATCAGCGCCGTCCAGTCCCCGTCGGGTTCCGTGTCGGGGTTGTCGTCCGCCAGCGCTCGTGGAATCGCGTTCCACGGCCGCCAGAAGTCGAAGTGGTACTTGTCGTTCCAGCAGTTGATCGCCGCGTCCGCGCCGCTGAGGCTCTGCAGCGCTAGGAGCCTGGCGCTGTCGGCGGCGTCGAGACCGGTGCGTGCGATCAGCTGCCGGGCGACCTCGTTCCAGCTGTGAACCGGGGCGCTCTGCCACCACTTGGCCCTGTACGTCTGCTCCTCAGTGCGGGTGGAGCCGGTGGCCCGGCCCAGGGCCTTGACCTCGTTGAACTCCGCCGCCCACTGGGCGCTGTCGAGCGCCGGCGGTGGCGCCGAGCGGAACTGCGAGGAGCTCTGGATCAGGAACGGCCTCACGTTGCCCGCCCACGGGGTCGGGTCAAGAGCCGGCACGCCGCCAGGCGCGAGCGGCTGCCAGTGCCCGGGTGCGGGGTCCGACACCCACGCAGACGGCCCGAACCGCCCATCGCCCTCCCTCGCCTCGAGCATTGCCCTCGCCGCTGCGTGCCCCACCGTGATGCCCTGCCTCCTGAACGAGCTGTCGTCGATCGCATCGAGCGAGGCTGCGTACGCGGTGGCCAGGGCGCTCAGCAGCCCGGCGCGACCGGGGAAGGGTGCCCTTTCCGGTGCCGTCGTGACGAGCCCGGCGAGCACGTCGTAGGCGGCTGTTGCGACGGCGGCGTCGATGGACGCCCTGGCGCCGGTGCGCGTGTCGAGCAGGTACGGGCGGTGCTCCTTCGGCCCGATCGCGTTGACCGCGTCGTACACCGCGCCTTGGACCATGCCCATGTTGATCGAGAACGCCGGCGGGGCGCCTCCGTTGGGTCCCGGGACGGCGCCGAGCGTCGTCGCCGCAACCTGGTTCCAATGAGTCACCTCGCTGGCATCGGTCCCCACGGGTGGGGCCGCCGTCGCGCTGGACACACCGAGTGCGCCCAAGAGCGCGCCCACGGCCACCGTGATGACCGCGACAGATCGACTACGTAACATGGTTCTCTCCTTGCCTGGGATCGGCCCGGAGCTCGTTGGTCACGTCGTGTCGTGTCGTGTCGCGTCGCGTCGAATCGTCAGGAGGACCATCGGTGCGGCCCGACTGCCGAGCAGCAGCCGCATCCATCCAGTGGGGCACTCGGCCGGCGGCCCGTCCATAGCCCAACTGAGCCATTGCGCCAGGCGGGTCCACCCCCTCGTCACCACAGCGAACGACCCCGCGCCCGACATCCACACCACAGGACGACCCCGAGCTCACCTCGCCAAACCCCGCGGCGACAGGCGGCTGCTAGTGACGAAGGTCGGGGGGTCGCCCTCGAGCCGATGCGCGCGCGATCCGGTGGTGACAGGGGAGCCGACCACGAAGCAGGCAACAAGCATTGAACGCCCGGGGTTGAGTTCTCCTGTCCCGGTTCGGGACCTGGTCAAGCAGGGCGGCAAACCAGGAGCCGGAAGGGGGCGGAGCCCTGCATGGTGCGTTGCTCGACCGAAAGGCCGGCCGTCGCGAGTGCAGCCACGACGTCGCTCACGGGCCGCACCGTGAAGGTGTACTTGGTGAACGCCTGCCGTGACATCCATTCCGGGTCGGCGATCCCCAGGACCCCTCTCCCTGAGGGTGCAAGCACTCGGCGCAGCTCGGCGAAGGCCGATGGCAGGTCCTGGACGAAATAGACGGTGTTGACGCTGATCCACCCATCCAGGGCACCATCCGTGAAGGGCAGCGACTCCATCCCCGCCTCGTGCAATGCCAGGCGCCCGGCTGCTACCTGCTCGCGGTGCGCCTTACGTGCCCGGTCCAGCATGTCCTTCGACGGCTCGATGCCGTGGACCCGCCCGCCGTCGCGGGTTTGGTCGAGCAACAGGTCGAGCCCAAGGCCGCCGCCGAAGCCGATGTCCGCGACCTCCTCCGATCCGGTCAGGTCCAAGGCCCCGACGGCGGCCGTGATCTCCGTCCCGTTTCCCTTGTCGAGCATCCGCGCCACCAGTGGGCTCAGCGGACCCGACGGCCCGCCGAGCTGGCGACTGAGCGTGCGGAGCAGGACGTCAGGTACGGGGAGCCTCGGCATGGTCCGAACTATCGCAGGAGCGCCTCGGCGGGACCAGGCGGCGGGACCAACCTGCACCTGTCACCGACGACGCACGACGTCCCGCTTGTTCGGCACCTCGCAGGGAGCCGCGGACCTGGTCCGGTAGATGCTCAGTCGTTCACGTATCCATTGCAGTTGGCGAGGTCACCTGCCGTCCCCTGGACGAAGATGACCGCCTCCCCCTGTCGGGTTCCAGGCTGGCCAAGGTGGACATTGACGTGCAGCGGGTGCCGGCGGTTCTCCGGGAACCCGTCGGCATGGGGCAGCTGGACATACTTCTCGCCGCCGTTGGCAGCGAGCACGACACACTTGCCGTTGCCGAGGACCCTGACGTGCGTGTGGTCAGCGTGGGCGGCGCTGGCGCCGACGACCATCACAAGCGCGGAGAGAGCGACGCTGGCACAGATGCGGGGGATACTCATAGCGGTCCTTTCGCGGACCAGGTCGCCCGAGGGGCCAGATGGTGCCCGGCGCCTGGATTCTTGATGGTCCACCCGCGCAGGACCGACCACAAGCCTTCGCGGAAGCGGCTCCCGGGACTCGCCTGGAGCGACGCCGGGTGAGGCTGCGCCCTCGCGCCACACGTCGAGTTGGCGTAACACGCAACAATCCAGCGCGCTCCACGCCCAGCTGCCCGCGCTGTGACGCACCGCGGCGGCGTCGCGGTTCATGGGGCTCGGGCGGTTGGATCGCGGGAGGCGCTGCGCGCCCGCCGTGACCGCTCGGCCGTCAGGCTGCTTGGGTCGGAGTCCACACCATGGTCTGCTGGTGCACCCGCTGGCCCTTGTAGCGCACGCCCGGAACGAGCGGGGTGGGGCCGTGCGCGATGAAGCCGGACTTCTCGAAGAACCGTGTTGCGCGGGTGTTCTCGACCAGGGTCTGGAGGTGGCAGCCGGGCGAGCCAGCACGGGTGAGCCACTGTTGCCAGCTGGCCATCAGGTCGTGGGCGGCGCCCGTCCCACGGGCTTGGAGAGCAAGGTTGATGTGCAGGTGCGCGGGCCAGCGGCGGTCCACAGCCTCACCTGAGGCGACCTCACCGCCGCGCACCTTGGCCTGGAGCACGTCGACCGTGGACCGGAGGAAGAACGGCGCGGACCGGGGCCGGAGCATGACTTTGTGACGGGTGATTGCCTGGGTGATCCGCTCGTCCTCACTGCCCAGCAGTGCGGTGTCGGGGCACCCGGTGAGGTATCCGACCAGCTCCCCGTCGGCCTCGGCGAGGAAGAGGGTGTCCGGGCAGCTGTCGATGTACGGGTCGAGGTACACCATGCGCTCGGATGCCGCGTGCCGCCACAACTCGCCCGTGGGCGAGTCGGCGCCGGCCCTCGTGAACAGGTCCACGAGGGCGTCCCGGTCGGCCGGCGTGTAGGTCCGGATCATCGTGTGCACCCTACGACCAGACAGGCCCGCGCTCCCACAGGTCAAGGCCGGCGAGGCCGGCGGTCAGGCTGCGCCCCAGGATGACCTTGTGGGGCGGACCGACGTGGTGGCCTGTCGGGCCACTGCGGCCACGCTCTCGGGCATGGGCAGGTAGTGAGCTGCCGTGTAGCGGTGCTCGTCGCCGGTGAGCACCCACACCGACCCGCGTCGGCTGCCGACCCCCGGGTGGAGCCTGATGCGGTCGCGATCCATGAGGTGTCGCAGCACGGCGCTGATGACGTCTTCGTGGGTGCACACGACGCTGCCCGTGCCGCGAGCCCGTTCGATGACGTCGAGAGCCTCCAGGGGGCTGTCGTCGGTCAGGCGCGGCGAGACCTCGACGGAGAGGGACTGTCGCTCGGCGAGGGGAACGACGGCGTCCACGCAGCGCCGCGAGGGGGCGGAGAGCACCCGGTCGACCTCGAACAGGGAGGCTAGGCCAGCCAGGGACCGAGCGACGCGTTCGCCCTCGGCGGTCAGGGGCCGCGTGGCGTCGTGGTGCGCCCATCGTTCCCGCGGGGTCGCCGAGGCCCCTCGAACGAGCAGGACCGGCCGGAGCCGGGGGCCGGAAGGCACCCCGAGCTCGCTGTGCAACCTCGCGGCGAGGGCGAGGGGGACGGCCCGTTCGCGAGGCTTGGTGAGGGTGAGGGCGGCTTCGGCCAGGCCCAACCACCGAACCGCGTCGACCTCACTGTCGGACCGGAAGGTGTGCGACGTCGGCGTCGCAGCCCAGAAGTGCGCGGTCTTGGCTTCGCCGGAACGGGTCAGGTAGTGCAGGCTGGGCAGTGCCCAGCTCAACTGGCAGCTGATCCCGGTCTCCTCGCGCAGCTCCCGCACGGCGCAGGCGCGAGCCGACTCGCCAGGCTGCGTGTTGCCCTTGGCGATGGCCCAGTCCTGTTGCTTGCGACGGTGCACGAGCAGCACCTCGGGGTTGTCGTCGCACCCGAGCCGCCACGGCAGCACGCCGGCGCTGACCCTGGGGAACGAGGCAATCATGCGCTGGCCTCCCTGCCGGTGGGAAGCACCCTCAGCGAGGAGCGGGCTTCGTTCGGGGTGACGTGCTGGAGGTAGTCGAGGCGGCTGTAGAGCCCACCAGCACGGATGAGGTCCGCATGGCGCCCGGACTCGACGATGCGGCCGTGGTCGACGACGTAGATCCTGTCGGCACGGCGCAGCGTGGCCAGCCGGTGCGCGATGACGAAGACCGTGCGCCCGGCCATGAGCCGGTCCAGGCCGCGCATGACGTACTGCTCGGAGATGGCGTCCAGGCCCGAGGTGGGTTCGTCGAGGATGACGATCGGGGTGTCTCGCACGAGTGCGCGCGCGATCGCGATCCGCTGTCGCTGGCCACCGGACAGGCTCACGCCGCGCTCGGCCACAGGGGTGTCGTAGCCCAGGGGGAGAGCGCGCACGAACTCGTCGACGTGGGCGGCGCGGGCGGCAGCGATGACCTGTTGACGGGTCGCACCGTCCGCCCCGTACGCGATGTTGTCGAAGATGGTGCCGCCGAAGAGGACGGCATCCTGCAGCACGAGAGAGACCTGACTGCGAACGGTGGCGAGCTGCAGGTCCCGGACATCCACGCCGTCGAGCAGGACGGCGCCCTGGGTGACGTCGTAGAGGCGGGGGATCAGGCTGATGATGGAGGACTTCCCGGCGCCGGTCGGTCCGGTGATGGCCACCATCTCTCCGGGTGCGGCGTACAGGTCGATACCGCTGAGCACGGTGCTGTCCGGGGAGTAGCCGAAGCCGACACCCCGGAGCTCGACGGCGCCGGTGAGCGCCGGCGCCGGGCGAGCCGACGGACGATCCACGACCAAGGGCGCCGTGTCGAGGATCTCGCTGAGCCGTTCGGCGCTGGCCTGCCCCCGGCTGATGATGGTGGTCAGCTTGGCCAGGGCCTTCATCGGGTCGTACAGGGCCTTGAGGTAGGCCAGGAACACCAGCATCAGCCCCAGGCTCATGGTTCCGGCGAGCACGCGCTGCGCGCCGACCCACAGCACCAGCACGGTGCCCCCGGCGATGATCACGTCGACCAGCGGCGAGAGCGCGGACTGGAGCCGGACGACTCGAAGGCCGGCATCCATGCGAGCGAGGTTCCGATGGCGGAACCCCGCCTCGTGACGGCTCTCCGTGTTGTAGCTCTGCATGACCCGAACCGAGGAGAACGTCTCGCTCACCGTGGAGGCGATGTCGCTGTCCATGGACCGCGCGGCCCGAGAGGCCGCCTTGATCCGACGCCGGTAGAAGACGACGGTGGCGAAGAGCAGGGGCGCAACGGCCAAGGCGATGAAGGCGAACGCCGGATCCACGACGAAGCAGATCGTCGTGATGAACCCGAGGACAAGGGCGTTGGGAACCAGCACCGACAGCACGGACACGAGCAGGCCCTGGACGTAGTCCACGTCCGTCGTGGTGCGGGTCAGCAGGTCACCGAGTCGCTGCCGGTCATGAAAGGACAGCGACAGGCGCTGCAGGTGGGTGAAGACCTCAGCCCTGATGGCGGCCGTCACCCGCTCGCCGACACCGCCCAGGAACCGACTGCCCCAGTAGGCCGCCGCGGCATTGAGCAGGGTGAACGCGACCAGTGCAGCCAGGCACGCAGCCAGCAGCGTCGGGCGGTCCAGGGTCGTCAGTCCGAGGCGGGCCAGCAGTGAGTCACCCTCGAGGACCGCCGGCCGTTTGAGGACGTCGTCCACGATCACCTTCAGCGGCCACGGAAGGGCGACCTGCATCGCTGCGACGAGCGCGACGAGCGCCGAGCCGGCGACCAGCGCACGGAGGTGCGGAGACGTGGCCCGCCGGAATCTCCAACACGTTCGCAGCACGTAGCCTCCCCACCCAGCCGTCACACGGTCAGGGCGCCACCCGCACCAGGCACCGGCCCGACCATCCATGCGAGAACCTACTCAGCAGGCCGGTCGACGGACATTCCTGCGGCAATCAGCAGCCGTTCGGCCATCAGCGGCTCGTCCGTTCGGCCACGCGCGCCCCCGCGCGTCGTGGGTCGCTAAGCTGGCCGCGGGCGACCCCGGGGATGCTGAGGGCTCCCACCACCTGCTGGATCGTGACGCCACGGGTCACTGCACCGCAGGGCGAGCCGCACTGACGCCTCCTGACCGTCAGTCGCATGCGCTGACGCGCCAGAGCGAGGCCGAACCCCCCCGCGCCACCTCGGTGAAGCCGTCGTGACCCGCGACCGCGAGGCCGCGGTAGCGCGCACGCCTGGGGTCGTCCGCCCAGAACGAACCGGGCCCGACGAGCACGTGCGTCACCCGAAGGCGACCCAGCGCCGCGCACACCGCCGGGGTCCTCGCCACCGCCGACAGCGAGGTGGCCAGCAGGGTGCGGTCGGCGCCCCAGTCGCCGACGAGGTGGGGAAAGACGGGCTCGCGTCCGCCGAGCGCCCCGGTGAGGGCCGCACCGTCCCACGGGCTGCCGACGACCCGCTCCCCCTCCGGCACGAGCCTCGGCAGGCTCTCGACGAGCCCTCGCTCCGATGGGCCGAGCATGGCGTCGGGGGCGTACCACCAGTGCACCACCCGGGTGGTGTCGGCGGTGGACAGCCCTCCGGTCGCGACCACGGTCACCACGAGCAGGGCCGTCGCGGCCGCACCGACGTGCGCCGAGCGGCCCGGCCAGCGCACGACCGTGGCCACCCGCCGTGCGAGCGCCTCGAGACCCACTGCGGCGAGCGGCACCCCGGCCACGCCGGCGAGCGCCGCGAGACGGAAAGGGTCGTCCCACCATGCCCCGCTCACCAGGCGTGAGAGCCTGCCGTCGCTGCCGGCGACGAGCACGAAGAGGGCCCCGGCGGTGACGTGCACGGCGAGCAGCCAGCGCAGGCCCGCTCGTCGCCAGGCGACGACGCACCCGAGCAGCGCCAGGGCGGCGACGACCAGCGGCACCGGTACCCGCTGCGGGGCGAGCGCCAGCCACTCCCCCACCGCCTGCGGCAGCCGCTGGCGGGCCGGCCACGAGGTGTCGCGCTGCGCGTCGAACACCGCCGACAGCAGGACGAGCCAGACGATGCTCGCCGAGGCCGCGAGCGTCATCAGCCGCCAGCGCGGGCCGCGCCACCAGGTGCCGACCACGAGCGCCGGTGTGGTGAGCACGAGCAGCGACACCACGGCATTCGGATGGGCCAGTGCCAGACCCGCCACCGCCCCCGCGAGGAGCAGGGTGCCCCCGACCACCGGGGCCGACCGCTGCGGGCCGAGCCCGCCGAGGTCGGCGACGAGCGCGAGCACCGCCGGCAGCAGTGCCGTCGCGAGGGCGTTGGGCCAGAGCGTGCCGTAGGCCGTGAGCAGCACCGGGGACGCGGCCACCCCCGCCGCCAGCACCCCGGCACCCGCCACCACGACCGGGCGCGGGCCGGCGGCGACCCGGGCCAGGCCGACGCAGCCCAGCGGCCAGGCGACCGCGACCGTGACGAGGGCGACGGCGTTGGCGGCCACGGGGACCGGCGTCCCCGTCATCGACACGACGAGGGCGACCAGGTCGTGCCACGCCGCCGGGTAGAACCCGTGGCTGCGCTCCGGGGCGACGAGCACCCCGAGGGTCAGCGCGGACCCGTCGCCGGTGCGCAGGACGTGGTCGACGGCCGCGAGGTGGAAGACCGCGTCGAAGGTCTGCGGCCACCGGTCGGGCGCGCCCATGCCCCCGGCGACCCCGACGGCCAGCGCGACGGCGCCCACCGCCGCGCCGGCGAGACCAGCGACCACGGCACCGTGCTCCACCGCACCGTGTTCCACCGCACCGTGTTCCGCGGCACCGTGACCCATGGCGGGGGGCGGGACGCGCGGGGATGCCGCGAGGTGCCGGCCGAGCAGGCGCCCGCCGAGAACCACGGCCGCCGCCGTCAGGGTGGCCGCCGCGAGCGGCACGGGGCCGAACGGCATCCCGAGGGTCGAGGCGCCGACCGCGGCCCCGGCGGCGGCCGCGACGGACAGGACCGGCGCCAGGGCCACCCTGAGCAGGCCGCGCACCCCCGCCGCGGCGACGACCAGCCCGCCGGGCACGAGCAGCACGACGAGGGCGGCACCCAAAGGGGGCGCCGCATCGGCCCAGGTCACAGGGTGACCCGGAGGTGGGCCACGGCCTCCGTCACCGGTGCGTCGGCGACCACCCGACCCCCCTGGAGCACGACGCCGCGGCTGCACAACCGCTCCATGAGGGGCAGGTCGTGGCTCACGACGACGAGGGTGCGCCCCTCGGCCGACAGCTGCTCGACGCGGCGCAGGCACTTGTCGCGGAAGGCCTCGTCTCCGACGGCGAGGATCTCGTCGACGAGGAAGACGTCCGGCTCGGTGTGCACGGCCACGGCGAAGGCGAGCCGCAGGAACATGCCCGAGGAGTAGAAGCGCACCTGGGTGTCCAGGAAGGGGCCGATGTCCGCGAAGTCGACGATCTCGTCGAAGCGCTCGGCGACCTGCGCCGGGCGCATGCCGAGGATGGAGGCGTTGAGGTGGACGTTCTCCCGCCCGGTGAGGTCGGGGTGGAAGCCGGCACCCACCTCGAGCAGGCCCGCCAGCCGGCCGCGCACGCGCACCCGGCCGGTGTCGGGGGCCATGACGCCCGCGACGAGCTTGAGCAGCGTCGACTTGCCCGAGCCGTTGCGCCCGAGGAGCGCGACCGACTCTCCCTGCCGGATCTCGAGGTCGAGCGGGGACAGCGCGGCGAAGTCCTCGTGCCGGGCCCGGCCCTGCACGGCCCACACGACCGACTCCTTGAGGGAGTGGGTGTGGCGCAGCCGGAAGTGCTTCGAGGCGTTCTCCAGGGAGACGGCTGTGCAGCGGTCGGCCACCTGGCTCAGAGCTCCTGCGCGAAGCGGCCGGACATCCGCCGGAACACGCGCTGGCCGACGAGGACGAGCAGGGCCGCGACCGCGAAGGCGAAGACCGTCCGCGCCGCGAGGTCCGGGGCCGTCCGTGCGAGGTTGCCCGGTGACGCCGTGGCCCACGTGCCCCGGTGGACGAGCTCGACCGCGACGGTGAGCGGGTTGAGCTGGTAGGCCGTGAACAGCCACGAGTCCGCGCCGAGGAGGTCGGCGACGAGCTGCCACGGGTAGAGCACCGGGCTCGTCCACACGAGCACGGTCAGGACGAGGTCGACGACGTTCTCCACGTCGCGGTACAGCACGTCGAGCGCCGAGAGCAGCAGCCCGAGACCGAGCGCGAGCACCCCGACGAGAAGGAGGCCGGCGGCGAGCGCGAGGAGGCCCACGGCATCCGGCCGCCACCCCGCGACCAGCGTCCCGACGACGAGCACGACGAGCTGCGGCACGAGGTGCACCGCGGCGACGCACCCGCTCGCGACGGGGAAGAGCTCACGCGGGAGGAAGATCTTGCGCACCAGCTCGCCGTTGGCGACGACCGAGCGGGTGGCGTTGCCCACCGCCTCCGAGAACGTCGTGACGACGACGAGGCCGCCGAACAGGTAGACCGCGTAGTCGCCGATCGCGGTCTGCCGCAGGACGAGACCCAGCCCGACGAAGTAGACGGCGAACTGCACGGCCGGCTTGACGTAGGACCAGCCCAGCCCGAGCACCGACGCGCGGTAGCGCACGCGCAGCTCCTTGCGCACGAGCATGGCGAGCAGGTGCCGACGGTCGACCACCTCCCGCAGGCCACCACCCGTGCCCTGGACGACGAGCCCGTCGTCGATGTCCGTCGTCGTCACGCCGAGCGGTCCCCGCCGAGCCCGAGGGTGCGGCGCCACGCGTCCTCCCCCACGAGGGCGGGGGCGGCGTCCCGGTACGCGGCCGACAGCTCGGGCCAGCGGCGCAGCAGCTCGCGGTGGGCGCGCACGGCATCCGCCAGGGCCCGAGCGGCCACGGTCCGGTCGCGACGCAGCCACGCCAGCCCACCCCCGTCAGCGGTCGCGACGAGGGCCGAGTCGAGGCGCGAGAGGGTCCACCAGCCCGCGTCCACCGACGCCACCTCCCGCTCGGGGCCGTCCGCGCAGCCGGCAGGGACCGGCAGCAGCTGGTGCACGACGCCGGATGCCGTGGCACGCAGCGTCGCGATCCGGCTCACCGGCCGCTCGGCGTGCGGTTCCCTCCTGCGGGGCCGACCGGGGCGGACGGGCGCGAAGTCGCCGACGTCGGCGCGCACGTGCGCGTCGCCGTGCTGGGCACGAAGCGCACGCAGCTCCCCGAGCCGGTTCGCGAGCGAGGGGTGCAGGTCGTCCGGACCGGCGAGAACGTCGTCGACGGCCCGCACCCGCAGTGCGGCGGCGGAGTACTGCATCGCGAGGACGTGCTTGACCGAGATCGCCAGGCTCTCCGGCACGAGGCGACCACCACGCTCGAAGCGGGAGTGCACGAGGGCGGCGACGAGGCGGTTGCGGGCGTGGAAGTACGCCTGCCAGTCGACGCTGTCGTCCTTGTCCGTCCACGGCACGTGCCACACGGGGGCGCCGGGCAGCGAGACCGTGGGGTGGCCGGCCGCCGCGGCGCGCAGGCCGAACTCGGCGTCGTCCCACTTGATGAAGAACGGCATCGACAGCCCGACGTCGCGCAGCACCGCGGTGGGGATCAGGCACATCCACCACCCGGTGTAGTCCGCGTGGATGCGCCGGTGCATCCACGGCGTCGAGCGCAGGTTCCACCGGCCGAGGTCGTGGTCGTGCACCGACGGGGTCGCCGGCGCCCACCGGAACTGCCAGGGCCGCACGACCTCGGAGAACGCGTGCAGCACCGATCGCTCGTGCATCGAGAACATGTGCCCGCCCACGACGGTCGGCCGCGTCGTGTGCCGGGCGAAGGCCACCGCACGGGCGATGCCCTCCGGCTCGGCCACGACGTCGTCGTCGAGGAGCAGGACGTGGTCGGAGCGACCACCGTCGAGGGCCTCGAGCATGGCCCGCGAGAACCCGCCGGACCCGCCGAGGTTGGGCTGGCGCAGGACCCGCATCCGGTCGCCCAGGGCTGACCTGGCCGCGGCGAACCCGGGGTCGTCGGTGACGAGCTGGGTGCCCTGGTCGACGACGACGACCTCGTCGAGCACGTCGTCGAGCTCGGGGGCGCTGCCGAGCTGCGCAAGGAGCGACGAGCAGGATGCCGGCCGGTTGAAGGTGGTGACCCCGACCGTCACACCGCGCGCCGTGCCGCCACCGGCATCCGGGCGTGCGGGGACACACCACTGCGCCGCCTCGAGGACGAGGGCCTCGGCCCCGGCGACGAGGTCGAACCAGTACCACCCCCCGTCGACGAAGGTCGTGAGCGGCAGCACCACCTCGTGGCTCGTGGCGTCGTCGAGCCGGCAACTCGTGACCCGGGCCGAGGCGCCGCGCGCGGACGACCGGTAGACGACGAGGGTGCCCGGGCCGCTCGTGCGCACCCGCAGGGTCACCTCCCGCACGGGGGTGAACCGTCGCCAGTACGACGCAGGGAAGGCGTTGACGTAGGTGGCGAAGGACGAGCGGCCACCGGCGTCCAGCCGGTAGGACGAGCGGCCGAGGACCTGGTCGGGGTGCTGGTCCGACGGCAGGGTCAGGGTCGGGAGGTCATCGTCGACCCGCGGCTCGGGGACATGCGCCCCGTCGACGTAGAGGGGCAGGACGTCCGGGTCCTTCGCGACCGGGAGCACGACGCGGGCGACGACCTCGAGCGCGGTGAGGTCTCCTCCGGCGCCCTCCGCCGGGCCGAGCGCCGGGCGCTCGTCGAGGGCCGTCATCGGGCGCCCACGCCGCTCGGGTGGCCCGCGGCGAGGAGGCCGTCGAGGTCGTTGTCGACGAAGGTCAGCGCCGACGCGATCGCCATGTGCATGTCGAGGTACTGGTACGTGCCGAGACGGCCCCCGAAGGCCACCCCGAGGCCCCCTTCGAGCCGGGCGAGCTCGCGGTACGCCCCGAGCCGCGTGCGGTCGGCCGGCGCGTTCACCGGGTAGTACGGCTCGTCACCCGCGTCGGCGAAGCGACTGCGCTCGCGGACCACGACGGTGCGGTCGCTCGGGTAGTCGCGCTCGGGGTGGAAGTGGCGGAACTCGAGCACCCGGGTGTGGGGCACGTCCTCGTCGGCAAGGTTGAGCACCGCCGTGCCCTGGTGGTCCCCCACGTCGAGGACCTCCTGCTCGAAGTCGAGGGTGCGCCAGCCGAGCGCCCCGTGCGCCTCGTCGAAGTAGCGGTCGACCGGCCCGGTGTAGACCACGGGCGCCTGCCCCACGACGGCGCCGCGCGACAGCTCGTGCCCGTCGTCGAGGAAGTCGGTCCCGAGCCGCACCGTGATCCGCGGGTGGTCGGCCATCCGGGTCAGCCAGGCCGCGTACCCGTCGACCGGCAGGCCCTCCCACCGGTCGCTGAAGTAGCGGTTGTCGTAGGTGTAGCGCACCGGGAGCCGGGTGATCACCTCGGCCGGCAGCTCGGTCGGGTCGGTCTGCCACTGCTTGGCGGTGTACCCCCGCACGAACGCCTCGTAGAGCGGCCGGCCGATGAGCGAGATGGCCTTCTGCTCCAGGTTCGCCGGGTCCCCGGTGAGCTCGGCGGCGTGGGCGGCGACGAGCGCGCGCGCCTCGCCGGGACCCATGGCCGAGCGGAAGAACTGGTTGACCGTGCCGAGGTTGATGGGCATCGGGTAGACCTCGCCGCGGTGCACCGTCCAGACCCGGTGGACGTAGTCGGTGAACGCGGTGAACCGGTTGACGTACCCCCACACCCGCTCGTTGCTCGTGTGGAACAGATGGGCGCCGTAGCGGTGCACCTCGATGCCGGTCGTCGGCTCGACCTCGCTCCAGGCGTTGCCGCCGATGTGGTCGCGCCGGTCGAGCACGACGACGTCGAGGCCGCGCGCGGCGGCGCGCTCGGCGACGGTGAGCCCGAAGAGCCCGGACCCGACGACGACGAGGTCGGCCCGCATCACGCCTCCTCCCGGTCGACCGAGCGGGTCACCGGCGCCGACGGCGCCACGTGGTCCGTCGGCGCGACCTGGGCGGCTGGCGTCACGGGCGGACCAGCCCGTCCCGCCGACGGGTGCCGGTGCCACGGTGGCGCGACCGGGACGTTCACCGTGGCGTCGACGGGGACGCTCACGGTGAACGTGCGGCGGTACGCCCGGCGGCGCAGCGCCGACGGCACGAGCCGGTAGCCACCGCGCACCGTGACGTTGCGCAGGCCCTGACCCACCGTGGTGAACCCCTCGGCGTGCAGCCTGCGCTGGAGTCGCACCTCCGACCGCAGCTGCCGCAGACCGCCCTTGCGCTCGTAGGCGCCGGCGTCGGTCCGGTAGCGCACGAGGGGGTCGGAGAGGTTCACGACCCGGGCGCCGTTCGCGATCATCCGGGTGAACACCCAGTAGTCCTCCATGAACGGCAGCTCGCGGTAGCCCCCCGCGGAGAGCACCGCGGCACGCCGGTAGACGACCGTCGGGTGGTTGAACGGGTTGCGCCAGCGGGCGGTCGCGGAGATCTCGTCGGCCCCGGTGGGGGGCACGCGCAGCACCCCGGCGTGCTGACGCCCGTCCCCCTCGAACTCGAGGACGGCCGCTCCCACGAGGTCCGCACCGGCCTCGATCTCGGGCAGCTGGACGAGGAACCGGTGGGGCAGGCTGATGTCGTCGGCGTCCATCCGGGCGATGACGTCGTGCGAGCAGGCGGCGAGCCCGCACTGGAGCGCCTGCGCGAGGCCCACGTTGTGCGACAGGCGAAGTCGGCGCACCGGCACCGGTGAGCCGGACTCGAGGCGTTCCAGCGCCGAGGCGAGGTCCGGGCCGACGTGCCCGTCCTGGACCACGACCACCTCGTCCGGGCGCCGTAGCTGCTCGTCGACGGTGCTGCGGAAGGCGGTCTCGAGGTGACCCGGGTCGTCGCCCCGGTACACGGGGAGCAGGAGGGAGAAGCGGGTGCTCACGTCGAGGACGCTAGGGACACGGCACGACCTGGTGGTGAACGCGCCGCGTCCCTCACGTGACGCCCTGGTGAGGCCCCCACGACGCGCCACCCGGCCCGCCACCGGTCGGCTCCCGCCCGTTCACCCGTGGGATGCCGACCCGCCCGCCGGCGACCGTAACGTCGTCGGCGTGACCCCTTCCTCGTCTCGTGTCGTGTGCGTCGTCGTCACCCGCGACCGCCCCGAGACCCTCGCCCGCTGCCTCGCCGCCCTCGCCGGGCAGTCGCGGCGGCCCGACCACCTCGTCCTCGTCGACAACGGGCCCGACGACCGCACCCGCGCGCTCCTGCGCTCGACCCCGATCCCCCACACCTACCTGCCCTCGAGCACCAACCTGGGGGGCGCTGGGGGGTTCGCGTACGGCATCCTCACGGCCCGCGCCATGGGCGCGGACTGGGTCTGGCTCGCCGACGACGACGGGCTGCCGGGCAGCGACCGCACCCTCGTCACGCTGCTGCGCTGCGCCGAGGACAAGGCGCTCGACGAGGTGTCACCGCTCGTCCTCGACCTCGCGGACCCGCAGCGCCTCGCCTTCCCCCTCCGGCGCGGTCTCACCTGGGCCCGGACCCGGGCCGACCTCGGTGGGCGGCGCTTCGTGCCGGGAGTCGCTCAGCTCTTCAACGGCGCCCTGTTCTCGGCCCGGGCCCTGGACACCGTGGGGGTCCCGGACCCTCGGCTGTTCGTCCGGGGCGACGAGGTGGAGGTGCACCGGCGGATGGTGCGCAGCGGGCTGAGGTTCGGCACCTGCGTCCTCGCGTCGTACCGGCACCCGTCCGGAGCGGCCGACTTCGTGCCGATCCTCGCCGGCAGGGTGCCGGTCTACGCGCCGGTCGACCGCGCCCGCGCGGCCACGGCGTACCGGAACCAGGGCTACCTCACAGGACAACCGGGGATGCGGTGGCGCCGCTGGCCGGACGAGGCCCGGTACGCGTGGTACTTCCTCGCCCAGCAACGCGACGTCGCCGGCTGGCTCCACTGGCAGAGCCGCACCGCCGAGGGCCGCCGGGAACGGTTCACCGCCTGACCTGGCCGCCGGGCCCACCTGCAACGCCGAGGTGCCCGGCGACGACCGGCGGTCCCGGATCGGGTTCCGGCCACGCCCCGGCTGCCATGAGCCGATCGCTGAGCGCCGACGACAAGGTCGCGCCGAACGATCGCGTCAGGTGGTTGTCGTCGAGGTAGACCCACACGTTCCCGACCGACGGCACGCACACGCCCTCGGGACAGATGAGGTCGGTCAGGTCGATCGAGGTGAAGCCGTCCACCCCCACCAGGGCGTCCGCAGGGCTGGACGGGGCGAGCTTCTGCGCGACCCGTGGCGAACAGTCCCGATCGCCGTTCTCGAGCACACAGGCGGCCACCGCATACGTGAACCGCGGGTTGTCGCGCAGGCCCACGACGGGGACGCCGTGCATGGTCAGCTCCCGGACCACCTCGGCGTAGCCCGGTACCAACCGCTCGCCCGTCGTCGTGGGGTGGGCGGCGGTGGACACCGTGACGACGAGGTCGACGGGGCGCTGACGCAGGTAGGCCGTTGCGGCGAGGTTGAAGTCCGCGCAGCCCCCGGTCCTCGTGGACGCGGCCCCGAACGAACAGCCGCCCTCGAGCAGGGCGACGACCCGCCAGCCGTGTTCCTCCGCGATGGGCCGCACGGCCGCGAGCCACTGCTCGGCGTGGGAGTCACCGACGACGACGACCGACGCGGTGGGCGTGCCAGCGGGCTCGAGCTGGGTGCAGGCGGAGCCGAGCCGGGCGTCGGACCAGTCTCCTCGGCACGGCCCTGGCAGCGACGCCCACTCACGACGCAGGGCCGTGACGGCCGGCAACCGATCCTCGGGGGCCACGGCCGCGACCTGCAGGCCCTCGTGGACCGCCCGCGCCCCGGGGTAGCCCGGCACCTCGGCTCCGGCCGAGAGCTCGGCACCGCGGCGGGCCTGCCCGTCGAGCCGCACGATGCCGGCGACGGACACCGTCGCGACGGCCGCGGCCGTCCCGAGGACGAGTCCTGCCGAGCGCCACGGCGCGTCCCGCAGCCAGGGCAGCGCCCGCACCGGCCGCTCGACCGCTCGAGACAGCAGCCACGCGAGAGCCAGCGACGCGACGACGACCACCGCTCCGTCGAGCATCCCCGCGCGTTCCCGACCCGACGTGGCCAGCCACAGCACGAGCACGGGCCAGTGCACGAGGTAGAGCGCGTAGGAGATGCCACCCAGGGTCACCAACGGGCTCGTGGCCAGCACCCGGCCGACGCCCCATCGCCCGGGCGCCGTTCCCGCGAGAATGATGGCCGAGGCACTGAGCAGTGGCCACAGGGCGGCCCATCCCGGGAAGGTGCCGGTGACGTCGAGCAGGAGCCCGCACGACACCAGTCCGGCTGCCCCGAGCCATCCGAGTGGGACGGCCACGGCCGCTGGCACCTGCACCCGGTGGACCACCAGGGCCAGCAGCCCGCCGAGCGCGAGCTCCCAGACTCGCGCGGCCCCGTCGAAGTAGGCGAAGGCCTGCCGGGTGGCGGTGCTGTGCACCGCCCACGCGAACGAGGTCAGCGCCACGGCACCCAGGCCCAGCCCGGCGAGCCCCCGCACCGTCAGCCACCCGGTGCGCCGGGCCAGCGCCGCGAGCGCCACGAGGAGCACCGGCCACAGGAGGAACGCCTGACCTTGCAGCGACAGCGACCACATGTGCTGAAGCGGGCTCGCCGACCCCTTGTCAGCGGCGTAGTAGTCGACCGCCCGAAGCGCCAGAACCCAGTTCTCGGTGTAGGTCATCGACCCCACCGCGTCGACGAGCAGCCCTCGCCACCGGACCGCCGGCAGCAGCACCACCCCGGCAAGGACCGTAGCAGCCACGACCACGCCCGCCGTCGGCACGAGGCGGTGGAACACCCTCAGCCAGTGGCGCGCCACACTGACCCGCTCCCCGGCATCCAGGCGTCGCACGAGTCCCCCGGTCAGGAAGAAGGCCGACACCAGGAGGAACACGTCGACCCCACCCGAGACCCGGCCGAGCCACACGTGGTAGGTCACGACGAGCAGGACGGCGACGGCCCTCAGGCCCTCGACGTCACCGCGTCGGGCAGTGGGCGGCTCACGCACCGGAGCAGTACAGGGCACGGAGGTGGCCGGAACCCCACCATCACATGACCCCAGGGTGAGCATCCAGGTCGACCCGCCACCCATGACGCCGTCGGGAGGCCGGTGGCCCGCGTCGCTGCGGCGGATGTCAGGTCCCGATGACCCCGCCGTCGTCCTTGGTGACGATCACGGTGGCGGAGCGGGGGGTGCTGATGCCGTCGAGGCGCGGCCACGTGCTGCCGCCCCCGTCGCCGGGGTGCTGGATGTTGACGAACATCGTCCGCTGGTCGGGGGTGGTGACCACGCCGGTGACCTCACAGTTGACGACCCCGGTCAGGAAGCGGCGGATCTCCGGCACGTCGGCCGCGTCGGTGCGGTGGGGGTTCGCGGCGAGCATCTGGTCGTTGGCCCCGGTCGGCTGGGTGCCGTCGGTCTGGATCCACACCCGCCCGTCCGGGTCGGCCCAGAGCCCGTCGGGCGAGCCGAAGGCGTCCTCGTCGGCGAGGGTGGAGCCGTCGCCGCTGCTGCGGCCCTGGCCCGCGAGGAGGAAGAGGTCCCACTCGAAGGTCGTGGCGGCGTGGTCGCCACCAGCCTCCTGCCAACGGATGATGTGACCCCACGGGTTGGGCTTCCGCGGGTTCGCCGCGTTCTCGACCTTGGCGCTGCTGGTGTTGTTGGTCAGGGTCAGGTAGACCATCCCGGTGGTGGGGTCGACGGTGGCCCACTCGGGCCGGTCCATCCGGGTGGCGCCCAGCGCCGAGGCGGCCAGGCGGGTCCTGACGAGCACGTCACCCTGGTCGGTGAAGCCGTTGGCCTCGGTGAGCGGGCCCTGGCCGTGGACCAGCGGCAGCCAGTGCCCGGAGCCGTCGTCGTCGAACCTCGCGACGTAGAGGGTGCCCTCATCCAGGGGGCTGCGTCCGCGGGCCCGGAGCGACTGCCAGCTGCCGGAGCTGACGAACTTGTACATGTACTCGTTCACCTGGTCGTCGCCGGTGTAGACCACCACGCGGCCGCCCTTGGTGACATGGACGAAGGCGCCCTCGTGCTTGACCCGCCCCAGAGCGGTGCGCTTGACCGGGGTGGAGCCCGGGTCGAACGGGTCGATCTCGACGACCCACCCGAACCGGTTGGGCTCGTTCGCCTCGTCCGGCGTGACGACGAAGCGCTCGTCGTTGGTGGCCCAGAGGTTGCGGTCCCCGCCGACGCCGTACCGGCTGCTGAGCGCCGCCTGCTCCGGGCTGTACGCACCCGGCTCGACCCGGAAGTACCCGTTGAAGTTCTCCTCGCACGTCAGGTAGGTGCCCCAGGGCGTGACGCCGTGCGAGCAGTTGTTGACCGTCCCCAGCGGCCGGATCCCGTCCGGGTCCGCCGTGGTGCGCAGGAGGGCGTGCCCGGCGGCCGGCCCGGCGAAGGACATCGGGGTGGTGGCAGTGATGCGACGGTTCAGGCGCGATCGGGCGACCGCCCACCGGCCGCCCTCGCCCCGGTGGATCTCCACGACGGAGACGCCGTGGGCGGCCTGGGACCTGCGGACCATCTCCAGCGTCCAGTCCGCCGCCGGCGGCATGGTCGCGGTGCCGGTCTGCAGGTAGGCCTCGTCGGTGTACTCGTGGTTCAGGACCAGCAGGCCACGCTCGTTGCCTCCCGGTCCCCGCTCGAGCGGAAAGTAGTGCATCCCGTCGTGGTGCATGCCGACCTGCTGCTCCTGCTCGGCAGCGGTGTTGCCGCCCGGGACGAACTGGGGGAACGAGCCGGTGATCGGCGTCCCCCAGGGGAGGAATGCCGTCGCGGTGTACCCCACCGGAACGCGGATCTCGTCGGCCGTGCTGAGTGGCACCGGCGTGAAACCGAGCAGATCTGCGGCGCGCGGCACCGCGCGACCGGGTGCCGCGGAGGCTGCCGGGGCTTCGGCGAGGCTCGTGGTGAGGAACCCGGCCGCGACGGCCATGCCACCGGTCAGCGCCGCCCTGCGCGACAACCGGCTCTGCACCACCTCGGCGAAGGAGGTAGCGGTGGACGGGTTGCTGCTGACGTCGGCGGGGTCGAGGTCCATGGGTGCTCCAAGGTCGGGGTCTGTCGAGGGACAGTGGGGATGATCGGTCGTGACGCACGCTAGGTCTCGGCACCGGACGCCCCGGCAAAGCCCACATGAACAACGGTCGACGACAAGGCCATCCTCCGGCGTCGTCGGGGCCAGTGGGGCAGCGCACCTGCTGCACGGGATCCAGGTGAAGCGAGACGGAACACTCGGTGAACTCGGCCTCGTCGCGCTTGTGGCCATCCGGGGTCCCGGCGAGGCTGACCGGGGTGACGCCGATTCCTGCCGACCGGCACGACCGGTCCGTGAACGCACCGCCGGACCCGATGTCGACCCAGCACACGTCGGAGCCCGGCGCCGTGATCCAGGCACGCAGGGTGAGTGTGTGGACCGGCCGGTACGACATCACCGTCGAGGGGCACCACGTGGCGACCTGGGAGAAGTCGGGGTTCACGACGGGCGGAACGCTGGACTGGGACTACCGGCGCTACCAGGTACGGGCCAGCCTGACCGGCGGGACAGCCAGCATGACCGCGCCCGGCGGACACAGCGTCGCCACGGCGCACGACGTGGGCCGCCGCTCCTGGACCGTCGAAGCGGACGGGAGCACGTACGAGTTCAGGCGCGCCGGGCCTGGAGGAGAGGTTGCGCGTCAACGGCCGGCGCGTCGGCTCCGTCAAGCGCACCAGCGTCCTGCGCGGCGATGCCGAGGCGGACCTGCCCGGCCTCCCGATGCCCGTTCAGCTCTTCGCCCTCGTGCTGGTCCTCACCATGTGGGACGCCACGGCCGCCTGGTGAGGATGTGGTGGATCGAGTCCGCTCCCGACCTCGACCTGGCATGGTCGCGGCAAGGCTCCAGGCGCTGGTGGCCGGCCTGCGATGATGCCGACATGAGCGAGCTCGTGCGCGGTACGCGGCGTTCTCGGATCGCCCCGATGGTGGCAACCCCGCCGGGGTCGTGCTCGATGCGGCCGGGCTGAGTGACGAACGGATGCTCGCGATCGCTGCCGAGCTGGGCTACAGCGAGACTGCCTTTCTGGTCGGCACCGGCATCCGCTACTTCTCGCCGCTGGCCGAGGTCCCGTTCTGTGGGCACGCCACGATCGCCACCGCGGTGGCGCTGGCCGAGCGCGACGGCCCCGGCGAGGTCGTCCTGGACACGGCCAGCGGTCCGGTGCCGATCGCCACCCGGCGGGATGCTGATGGGCGCATCCTGGCAACGCTCACGAGCGTGCCGGCGCGGATCTCGCAGATCGCACCGGGGGACCTCGCGGAGCTGGTCGCGTCACTTCGCTGGAGCGCCACCGACCTCGACCCCGCGCTGCCGCCCCGCGTCGGCTACGCCGGTGCCCGGCATCCCGTGATCGCCGCGGCCACCCGCCAGCGCCTGGCCGCACTCGACTACGACTACGACCGCCTGGCGACACTGATGGCCGCGCGGGCCTGGACGACGATCCAGCTGGTCTGGCGCGAGACCGAGACACTCTTCCACTCCCGCAACCCCTTCCCGCCCGGTGGTGTCGTCGAGGACCCCGCGACCGGCGCCGCCGCCGCTGCGCTCGGCGCCTACCTGCGCGATCTCGAGCTCGTGCCACTCCCCGCCACCGTCACCGTCCACCAGGGGGACGATCTCGGACGACCCGGACGCATCGACGTGTACATCCGGGCTGACAGAGCCGAGATCGAGGTCACCGGCACCGCCGTCGCGATCGGATGAACCGCAGCCCGGGTGCGGCGCTCGACCTCCACAGCATGCGTCACCTGCACTGACTCGGGTGGCCCTGCACGGCCAGGGTGGCGCGGGCACCCGCTCGAAGGACTAGTCCTCGCCGTCCGCGTCGTCCTGCTGGGTCGCCTTCCTCCGCTCGAGGCGCCAGTGGGTCTCGCCCGTCGTCGGGTGACGCCACTCACGAATCCGGTACTCGAACCCCGGGAGCAGCACGATCGGGATCGGCTCCGGCGACGCCGGGGCCACCGCCCCCACGACGATCCTGGTGTCCGCAGGGATGAACGGGGACTGCGCCGGAATCGGTGCCGTCCTGATCTCCACCGGGTCTCCATAGGGCCGTGCCACGCCGCGACTGTACCAATGCCGCACACCGTCGAGAATAGAAACGATTTGGTCTCCCTATAGAAGCCTTATACAATCCCTATAGCACCGCCCCGGCGGGCGCCAACGCTTCCCCCATCCACGTCGGCCTGCCTCCACGATGCGCACGCAACCCGAGGACCCTGTTGAACGCCACCATCCGCGCCCTGCTCTCGAGCGGTGCGCTCGTCGCGAGCCTGAGCGCGTGCGCCACCGCGACCGAGGCAGCCAACGCGCTCACCACTGACACCTCGAGCAGGCCCACGGCGACCAGGGGCTCCGATGCCGACGGGTCGGCCGAGCCCGAGGTGGAGACCAGGACCTCCTTCGAGGTCGGGGAGGCCGCCGAGGTCGGGGACTGGGTCGTCACCGTCACGAAGGTCACCCGACTGACCCCCGGGCAGGTCAAGGCGTGGGACTCGTCGAACGACAGGCCCCGGGGGCAGTACGTCATGGCGCGCTATGCCGCCCAGTACGTCGGCCCCGAGCACACGGCCGACGTATCGAGCGAGCTCTCGTGGGCGTTCATCGGCTCCGACGGGCAGGTGCACGAGCCGGCACCGGTCAGGACGGCGGCCCATCCCGTGGATGCGCCCAGCGGGGTGGCCCCCGGTGGCACGGTCCAGCGGAAGGTGGTCTTCGACGTGCCGGTCGCGGCGGTCGAGGGCGGCGTGGTGACCGTCGAGGGTTACGACGAGCAATTCAACACCCTGTTCGCCGAGTTCGCCTTCTGAGGCTCGGCACCCTGGCAGCGCACGAGACCGGTCTCCGCGCCGCGTCACCGGGTGCCAGTGCGGGCGGACAGCCGGAAGCGGCCGTGGCTCGTACCGCGAGCCACGACCGCCGCCGACCGCGTCAGCGTCCCACGCCGGCCAGGGGGACCGTCCGAGGACTGTTGGACGCGTTGGTGGTGACCGTCAGGCTGCCGGTCACCGGTCCCGTTCCCTCGGGCCGGAAGCTCACCGACAGGCTGCAGGACCTACCGGCTGCGAGCGTCGCGGGGCAGTTGCCCAAGGTGGCGGTGAATGGCCCGGCCGTCGCCAACCCTGCAAGTGTCAACGTGAGAGCTCCGGGACCGTTGTTGGTGACCCTGACGTTCTGGGTCCGGGTCGAGCCGACGGCGCGACGACCGAAGTCGACGGTGGCCGGCAGGGTCATGGTCGGTCGGACGACCGGGGTCTGACCCTGGCCCGTCAGGGCGATCGCAGTCGGGGGCCCGCCTGCGTTGTGGGTGATCGTGAGGCTACCGGTGACCCCCGTGAGGGCCGTCGGGGTGAAGCCCACCTCGATGGTGCAGGTCCCGCCCGGTTCGACAGCCGCGCCGCAGCCGTTGGTGCCGATGGTGAACGGGGCCCCGGAGACCGCGACGTTGGTGACGTCGAGGTTCGCGCTCCCGGTGTTGCTCACGACGACGGGCATGGTGGCCGTCGCCCCGGTGTCCCTCAGCCCGAAGGCCAGGGTGGTCGCCGGCGAGAAGGAGGCCACGGGCGCGGGAGCGGTGATGGAGGACGTGGGCACCTCGGCGCCGCCGGAGAACCGGAGAGTCTCCACGTTGCTCACCGTGTCGACGCCGTCGGCCTGGGTACCACCGGTGTGGGCCACGGTGACCGTGTCGTCGTCGACCCGAGTGATCGTGTAGTTCGTGCGCACGTCGGAGAAGAGCGCCACGTCGACCGCGCCGGCGTTGTCCGGGGTCTGGATCTCCCGGACGATGCGCAGCTGACCCGGGTTGATCGTTCCGTTGATCATCCGGGCGGCAACGCCGGACAGCGTCTCGACGGTGTCGATTTGCGTGGTCGGCTCGGCCACGCCGCTGCGCACGCTGATGCGCACGTTGAGCTGCGCGTCACCGTCGATGACGTCGTCGCCACCGCGGCCCTCGATGAGGTCGGTGCCGCCACCACCCATGAGGACGTTGCCGCCGGTGAAGGTGGTCTCGCCACCCAGGACGGCGCTGAGACCCGTCACGCGTGCCGTGCCGTCGGCCGTGAGCTCGTGGCCCACCATCGCCGCGGCGTCACGGTCGTCACCGCGAAGGGTGTCGTTGAGGTTCCAGCCGGACAGCGCCTCGATGAGGTCGAACCTGTCCTTGTTCGTCTCGACACTCGGCGGGAGCAGACCGGTGAGGTCCAGGTCGGAGTCCGCCGCGACGGGGTCGCCGTCGTGCGTGGCGTAGTCGAACCCGAGCATGCCCTCGTTGCGCTGGATCCCAGGCCCGTTGAGCATGACGTCGTCGCCACCCTCGGCGTCGTTGTCGTTCTCGCCGCCGTACCCGATGAGGACGTCGTGGCCGGGCTCGTTCGGGTCGTCCTGGAACGGGGCGCCGTTGTCGCCCTGCAGCAGGTTGAACGCGCCGCCACCGGTGCCGTTGGTGTTCGCACCGTTCTCGAGCCAGTCGTCGCCGTCGTCGCCGAAGACGGTGTCGTCCTCCGGACCGCCGAGGACGTAGTCGTCGCCAGGTCCTGCGAACGCCTCTGCGAGGTCGTCGTGGTCGATGAAGTCGTTGCCACGACCGCCCTGGTTCAGGTCGCCCGCGAAACCCTGCCCGGAGGACAGCGTGTCGTTGCCGTCGCCGCCCTTGAGCGTGTCGTCACCGTTGGTGTCGAGCAGGATGTCGTCGCCGAGACCGCCGATGTGGTTGTCGTTGCCGTCTCCGCCCTGCATCCAGTCGTTGCCGTCGTTGCCGCGAATGGTGTCGTCACCCTCGCTCGACCAGACCCGGTTGTTCCCGGCCGTGCCGTTGAAGACGACGTGCTCCGCGCCGGGGTACCGGATGGTGCCGTCCGGCATCCGGGTGAGCATGGCCGCCTCGTCCCACGCCGTCGTCGTGTCGTCGGGGACGGGGCCTGAGGTTCCCAGGTTCGCCAGGTTGAAGACGAACGCGGGCCGCGAGAACGAGTCGGCCGGCAGGCCTTCGACGTCCGTGTTGCGCTGGATCAGCTCGGCGAACGAGTTGCCCTCGAGCTGCGTCAGCATGTTCAGGCCGGCGGTACGGGACAGGTAGTAGAACCGGTCGCCGAACTGCAGGTCCTCCATCTGCGACTCGAACACGTAGTTGAACGTCGTTCCGAGCAGGCCACCGAAGACGAACTGCTTCTCGGCCAGCCCACCGACCCAGAGGTCGATGCGGTCCACACCGGTGTTGGTCGTGTTGCCCGGGTCGACCCACGTGGTGTTGGCCACCGTGATCTCACCAGTGACGGGGTTGGTGACCTCGTGCGGCGCGCTGTTGAGGAACGCGTAGCTGTCGGCGGGACCGTTGTCCACGGTCTCGTCTCCCGGCGTGTTCGTGTCGTTGACGAGGACGCCGTCGGCGCCTGCCGGTCCGGCGAGGATCTTGGCCGCAGCCGCTCGCTTGGCGGCCAGGGTGGTCGCCCCCGTGATCGACGGGTGCGTGCCGTACGCGGCGATGAAGTTGTTCAGTGACTCCGGGTGCTTGATGCCGAAGCCGAAGTCGGCCCAGCTCTGGTATGGCGCCAGCGCGGAGTTGTTCGACGCCGCGTAGAACGAGCGCCGAGCAGCGTTGAGCGTCGGGATGCCGGTGTCACGGGCGCGGGCCATGTTCAGCGACGCGAGGTCGAGCGGCAGGCCGAGGAGCCGGTTGCGCAACGCCTCGGTGACGAACTCGTCGAGCTCGTTGCCGACCTGACGGGTCATGCCGCGCACGACGTCGCCGGCCGCCTGATCCGGTGTCCGGCCGTCCTCCATGAAGGACGGCGGGTTGAGGAAGGCGTCCAACAGGTCGATGTCGTCCCGGGTGCCGCCGGCGCTGACGCGGTCGACCGACTCGGTCAGCATCGAGTGCCCGAAGCGGTAGACCGCGTGGGCGAACTCGGCCTTGATGGCCGGCCTGATGCTGGTGTTGTAGCCGGTGCCACCTTCACCGAACAGCGCAACCATCGGCTGGACCTTGCGGATGAACTCCTCGAAGGCCAGGTGCTGGTACTGCATCTCGGTGACGAAGCGGGCGGCCTGGAACAGACGCTCGCCGTAGTCGTAGCCGCCGTCCCGGGCGGTGTAGCGGTTCGTCGCCTTCCAGTCCGCCTCCTCGGCGTCCGTGATGCCGCCGGCCACGTTGTCGGCGTTGGCGATCATCGAGTCGATCTCTGCGACGAGGCGGTTGTGCTCGGAGTGGAACACGTGGTGCACGGTGGTGAGGCCGATGTTCTCGTTGACCCGACCGTCGCCGGCGATGAAGTGCGCGTCGAGCATCTCGTCGTCGTACTCGTTGACGCACCCCGTCGGGAAGTCGGGCGCTTCGCACACGACCAGTCCGGGCGTCACGACGTCGTCCCCATCAGGCGTCGAGCCTGCCTTCGGAACAGCGTTGTGGGCGATGTCGTCGAGGAATGCGTGACCGGTCCTGGTCGCGCCCGTCGTCGGCACCGGCGTCGTGAGGTTGCCCTCGACCAGCCCATTGTCCGCGCTCTCGTCGACCGGAGTGTCCCCGTCGTCGACGAGGATGCCGTCGGCGCCCGGTGACCCCGGCACCACGAGCTGCGGAAGGCCGTTGCCCCCCCGCACGAAGCGGCCGTAGGGGTCGGTGAGGAGCAGCGGGATGCTCAGCGCGTCGGCGTCCGTGAGCGCGATGCCGAGCATGTCGTCGGCCTGGGTCTTCACGTCGGCCCAGGTCGCCATGCCGCCGCCGGGACCGGTGATAAGGCGACCGGTTGCGCGCGGCTGCACGATGTCCGGGTCGGCGTTCCCGTCCTCGTACGCCCGCAGGAAGACCTGGTGCGACGGGTGGGAGGTGTAGGTCTGGCTCTGGTCGACCCACGGGGAGGTCTGGTTGTTCGCCTCGTGGTCGCCGTCGTGGGTGGCGCGGGTCAGCACCATGAAGTTCGTCGGCGAACCCGCCTCGAACAGCGGGTCGTCTTCCTGGAGGGGCATGACGACAGTGCCGTTGCCGCCCTTGTTCACCAGGTCGAGGCCGTGGTCGAAGAACTGGCCGAACAGCGTGAACCAGGAGTTGTACGGCGCCGAGAGGCCGACGTCGGGCGCCACGTTCGGGATGAAGAACGCTCCGGACTCGGTGACCTCCGGGACCTCGCCGGCCGCGGCGACGGCCGCGGGGTTGGTCGCCTTCTGGTCGACGATGAGGTTGCTGATCACGCGCGGCTGGCTGTCGGTGACCGTGCCACCGTTGGAGTCGTAGGTGCTGCCGTTCTCCGCCGACTGGAGTGCCTTGGGCACCAGCCGCGGGAAGTTCTGGTCGGCGGAGCCGACCGTGACGTTGCCGGGGACGATGTTGTTGCACGTGCCGTCGATGAGGCGCAGCCCCCAGGGGAGCGTGTCGCCCACCTCGCCGCTCGGGATCTGGTCGGCACCGGTCCCTCGCATGGTTCCGCAGGGGTTCGCCGCCGTGTAGGTGTCGGCGTGCCGCTCTGCGATCTTGATCTGCTTGAGGATGAACCGTAGGTCGGACGCATTGAGGTTGAACCCCTGACCCACCGGCGCGACAGCCGCCGAGGCCGCCGTGAAGGACATCATGCCCAGCGAGGCCGCGGTGACCACCGCGGTGCCGGCTGCCAGCGCTCGAGTGCGCGCGCGCCTCCGGCGCCTTGCCCCCGGTCCTGTCCTGGAGCTACCGCTCACGGTGTCCTCGTGGCTGCGCCTGGCGAACGTTCTACTCATGGTGAAACCCCTGTCTGCACGGTGGTGTAGGTCACAGTGGCGGGCCGGTCTTCGACATACCTTTTGGATTCCTGCGACGCCGACCGTTGTCGGCATCGCCCTCCGGGCAGCGCCGGGTTCAGAACGTCAGGAGCACGCGGCCGATGAGCTCGTCGAGGCGGATGGCTCCGTACCTTCGCGAGTCGACCGACTCGGAACGGTTGTCCCCCAGCAAGAACGCGGCATCCGGTGGCACCGTGACCGGGCCGAAGTACGTCGAGTCGATCCTCGTGAGGTCGACCTGCGGCTCGTGCCGGACGATCCCGTCGACGACGAGTACGGCGTCCTCCAGAGCCACGGTCTGGCCGCCGAGCGCGACGACGCGCTTCACGACCAGCTCACGGTGCTCCGGGTCACGGAAGACGACGAGGTCACCGACCTCCGGCATCCGCCAGCGACCGGAGAGCTTGTCGACGAGCACGTGGTCACCTGCGGTGAGCGTGGGCTCCATGCTGACCGACGCGACCCGCAACGGTTCCAGCCCGACGAGGAGGAGCACGACGCCGGCGATGAGGACGGGGATCGCGATGCGCGCCCAGGGGCGCGGGCGGCGGGACGTCCGTTCGCCGGGCCCTGCCGGCGTGACCACTAGCCCAGTGCGCCGCTGAGCCGCAGGGCCCACAGGCCCGCGCCGGTGACGAGCAGCACGTTGACGGTCGTCCGCCGCAGTCGTGGCGGCAGCAGGGTCACGAGGAGGCAGACGACGACCAGCTCGGCGCCGGTGGCGGCAAGGTCGGCGGGCCCCACGCCCTCGGTGTGGGACCAGACATGGGACGTGATGTCCTCCGGCGGCTCGACCGGGAGCCCGGTGGTGCGGCTCACCACCCAGACGAGGACCACAGAAAGGTTGACGACGATTCCGGTGAGCGCGACGGGCCACGTGGGACGTCGCAGCACGAGGGCCGCAAGTGCCAGCTGGAAGCACCCGACGACGACGAAGAACGCCCCGTAGACCCACCACTCCTCGAGGTGCTCCGGCGTGACCGCGAGGTGGATGCCGCCGGCGAGGACCGAGGCAAGCGCGGCCCACTGCTGGACGCCGACGCCCACGGGACGGGTGGCCGTCCCCGGCCGGGGGGCGTCGGTCCGCGATGTGGTCGTCATGGCGACTCAGAACGCCGGGGCCGGGAGGGGCCTCGCCGGCGCTGTCGTGATCGGGTCGTAGCCACCCTCGCCCACGGAGAACTGGCCCATCATGTCGTGGTCCTCGTGCACGAGGTTGTGGCAGTGGATCATGTACCGGCCGGGGTGCGGACCGAACTGGGTGATGAGGCGGACGCGTTCGTTCTCTCCGACGTGGACGACGTCCTTGGCGCCGCGCTCGTGGGCGCGGGGAGCCACCCGCACCCCGTTCCGGTCGAACTCGCGGTCGAGGATCTTGAAGTCGATGAGGTGGATGTGCAATGGGTGGTGCCACCCCCCCGAGTCGTTGTGGATCTCCCACACCTCCACGGCGTTGAGCGCCGGGTTCGCGAGGGCCCGCGTGTAGGCACTGGCCTCGACGTCGGCCCAGGTCTCGCCGTTGATGGTCCACTGGCCGCCCTGGCGGACCAGGGCCATCGTCCTCGTGGGGGTGTCCGCCGTCGGGGTCAGCGCCATGATCGCGTTGTAGGGGCTCAGCACACTGGGAACCGAGTTCTTCGAGGTGGTGCTCGCCTTGGCGACGACGTCGAAGGCCATGACCTTGTCGGTGTGGGTGTAGTCGACGTTGTTCTTCGGGCTGATGTTGCGCAGGGTCACCCGGCGGCCGATCTTGTACTTCGCGAAGTCGATGACCACCTCGTACCGCTCGGCGTTGCCGTGCAGCAGGGTCGTCACCGGCTGTGGTGCCGCCATCAGGCCGGCGTCGGTGCCGATGACGACGAGCGGCTCACCACTGTCGAGCTGCCACCGGTAGGTCCGCGAGACGGACGCGTTGAGGATGCGGAAGCGGTACTTGCGCCGCTCGACCTTCATCACCGGCCACGGGCGGCCGTTGACGAGGACGACGTCGCCGAAGAACCCCGAGTGGTCGTCGTCGTCGTAGAGCAGCTGACCGTCGACGTCGAACATGGCGTCGGTGACGACGAGCGGCACGTCGTAGTACCCCTGGGGGATCGGGAGCCCCTGCTCGACCGCGTCGTGCATCCGGTACATCCCCGCCAGGCCCATGTAGACGTTCGGCGCGGTGTGGTGCACCCCGTGGTCGTGGTACCAGAGGGTCCGCGACCCCTGGAAGTTCGGGTAGCGGTAGTCCTTCCAGCTTCCGGGGTAGGTGACGTCGCTGGCGTACCCGTCGAACTGGGGCAGGGAGGCCGACCCGTGGAGGTGGGTCGAGGTGAAGGGTGTGTACCCCAGCGTCGGGTGGGAGGCAGGGAGCCGGTTGATCTGCCGGAGCACCACCTCCCGGCCCTGCTGGACGTCGATCGTGGGGCCCGGGAAGACACCGTCGTAGCCCCAGATCCGGGTCTGGCGGCCGGGGAGGATCTCGGCCGCCTGCTCGCGCATCGTCATCGAGTAGTAGTCCGTCGTGCCGACGGACGTGACCTTCGTGGCGACGGGGGGCTTCGAGAAGGGCGTGCTGAAGGGCGCCGGCAGGGCGGACTCGGCGATCCTGCTCTGGCCCGCCGCCAGCACGCTGCGCTCGAGCGGGATGAGCATCGCTCCCCCGGTGAGCATCCCGAACGTGAGCATCTCTCGCCTCGTCAGTGACATGGCCTCGCCTTTCCGTCGTCCGACGAGGCGAACGGTAGGAGGGCCTTCTTTGGAACTCCTTTTGGTCCCGGGGTCACCGACACCGGCATCCGCCGTTCGGCCCCCCCGACATCCCCCGTTCGGTCCCCCCCATTCTCGGCCCCCCCATTTCGGGATGGTCGGCCCGTCGGCACCGTGGTTCCCTGACGGGCAGACGCGAACCGGTGCAGGACGGGACAGGGGCAGTCGCATGGAGATCTCGATGTTCGGGCCGCTACTCGTGCGTGACGGGGAGCGGGTGCTCGGCCCTCGTGACCTCGGCGGCGCCAAGCCCCGCCAGGTCCTCGAGCTGCTGCTGCTCGCGCGCGGCCACCTGGTGTGCACCGAGATGATCGCGACGGCCCTGTGGCCCGAGGGTGAGGAGCCCCGGCACGTCGTCGCCACCCTCAACACCTACGTGTGCGTCCTGCGGCACAGCATGTTCGCCGACCAGACCCAGGCGCGACGGGTCATCGTCACCGAGCCCGGCGCCTACCGGCTCGCCCTCCACGAGGTCAGCCTCGACCTCGACCGCTTCGACGACCTCCTGCTCCGCGCCGACCGGGCGCCCCGACAGGAGCGGCTCGAGCTGCTCACCGCGGCGGTCGGGCTGGCCGGCGGACCGCTCCTCGAGCACGCCCGCTACGACGAGTGGGTCCAGGAGGACCGCCTCGTCTACGAGGACCGCACGACCCGCGCCCACCTCGACCTGGCCATCGACTGGCTCGCCGAGGGTGAGCGCACCACCAGCCTTCGCCACGCGGAGCTCGCCCTCGGCCGCGACCGGTACTCGGAGGAGGCGTACCGCCTCGTCATGCTGGCGAACCACGGCCTCGGACGCCACGACGCGGTGCGCCGGGCACTCAGCCGCTGCAGGGCCGTGCTCGACCGCGACCTGGGCGTCGGCTGCGGGCCCGAGACCGAGCTCATGGCTGCGGCGATCGACTCCCGCACACCGGAGGCGGACATCCTCGAGGCCTTCTATCCCGCACCTCCCTCGCGCCTCGCGGCAGCACCCGAGCGCTCCGTGGCCTGATCCCGCCGCCCCGACCCCGGTCCGACGAAGGCTCCGGGCTGCCCGTTCGGACTATGGACGAGCGCCCCCCGGCCCCCCCACAGTGGGTGTCACCGGGCAGGGAAGGTGTTGGTGGCGATGGTCTGCAGGGGCCTCAGGTCATTTGGTTGTTCTCGTCCAGGACGCCGTATGCGCAGCGCCGCGACCCACACGGGCCGCGGCTCATGATGAGCACCCTGCTCACGAACGGCAGCCTGCTCGCCGTCGAGGACGCGCCGCGGTCGTCGGAGCGTGCGAGGGTGCTCGTGGTCGACGACCACAGGACGTTCGCCGAGCTGCTGTCCCGGGCCCTGGACGCGGAACCCGACCTCGAGTGCGTCGGCCACGCCCAGACCTCCGGCGAGGCGTGCGACGCGGTGGCCCACCTGAACCCCGACCTGGTGCTCATGGACGTCCACCTTCCCGACCAGGACGGGATCGAGACCACTGCGAAGCTGGTCACCGCGCACCCCGACCTCCGGGTCCTCATCCTCACCGCACACGCGAGCGTCGCGGACATCCATCGCGCCGCGATCGCGGGTGCGTCGGGGTTCCTCGCGAAGGACGGTTCCCTGTCGGACCTGCTCGACGCGCTCCGGACGGCGCGCAGCGGAAGCCTCGTGCTCCCGGAGGACCTCATGGCCCGGCTGTCGGAGGTCGGGGCCGGTCCCCGGACGACGAGACAGTGGCACCTGACCCCACGGGAGCTGGAGGTGCTCAGGCTGCTCGGCCTGGGTCACGACCCCCGGGCGATCGCGAAGGAGCTCGGTGTCAGCCTGCACACGTGCCGCGACCACGTGAAGCGCGTGCTGGCGAAGCTCGGCGCGCACTCCCAGCTCGAGGCCGTCGTCGTCGCCGCGCGGACCGGTCTCATCCGGCTGGACGAATGACGACGTCCGGGGGCGGGTCGTGACGCGCTGGCCGCCCGGGCGTCGTGCGAGGGCCACCGGACCACCCCCTCCCCCTCGGGAGGCATTGCGCCGGGCACTGCAGTGGTACCTCGTGTGGAACCTCGTCGCACTCGTGTTCGTGGTGACGGGGGTGGTCCTCGTCAGCTGGGTCATCGCCCGCAACGAGACACTGCGGGATGCGGAGGTCACCGCGCGTGCCGTGGCCGAGTCGATCGTGGCGCCGCTGGCCGACAACGACTTCCACGCCCATGCCCCGGCTGCCATGGCCCGGATGAACGAGGCGCTCGAGAACCGCGCCCGCGACGGGTCGCTGAGCCACGTCAAGGTGTGGGCGGATGCCGGGAACGGGTTCGGCACCGTCCTCTGGTCCGACGAGCAACCGCTCATCGGGCGGACCTTCGAGCTCTCGGCCGCGGAGTACGCCGTCTTCGGTACCCGGGACACGGTGTCGGAGATCTCCGACCTCGAGAAGGAGGAGAACGAGCTGGAGCGCGGAGAGGGCCGGCTCGTCGAGGTCTACACCGGCACGAGGGACGCCTCGGGCGCCCCTCTTCTCTTCGAGGTCTACATCTCCGCCGCGCAGCTGCCGGAGGACGTGCGCGCCATGGTCGGCGTCATCCTCCCGCTGCCGATCGCCGCCGTCGTCACCCTGTCGCTGGCGACGCTGCCGCTCGCGATGTCGCTCGCGCACCGCGTCGACCGTGGGCAGCAGCAGATGCGAGCCATGCTCGTGAACGCCGCCGAGTCGTCCGACCTCGAGCGGCGGCGGATCGCCCAGGACCTGCACGACGGGGTCGTCCAGGACCTGGCGGGGATCGGCTACGCCCTGGACTCCGACGCCCGACACCTGCCCGAGGGAGGGGCGCTGCGCAGGCACCTGGAGCACACCGGAGAGATCCTGCGACGGGACCTGGCGGCCCTGCGCACGCTCATGACCGACATCTACCCTCCGGACCTGAGCACCAAGGGGCTGGCGGAGTCGGTCCGCGAGCTGGCGCACAGGGAGGACCTGCCTGCCGGCCTCGTCCGGGTCGAGGTGGAGGAGCCGCTGGACTCGAACCCTGTCACCGACCGGCTGGCCTTCCGGGCCATCCGGGAAGCCCTGCGCAATGCCGTCGAGCACGCCGACGCCTCGTCCGTCCTCATCCGCATGTGGCAGACCGACTCGTCGGTGGTCTTCGAGGTCGTGGACGACGGCGTCGGCTTCGACCCGACGCTCCCCGGCCCGGAGGGGCACTTCGGGATGCGCCTCATCTCGGAGATGGTGGGCAACGCCGGAGGCACGCTGCTCATCGACTCGTCGGTCGGAGGCGGCACCCGCGTGCGTGGCGAGCTGCCGCTCTGACGCTGCTGCCGGCGGGAGACCTGCGGCCGGGTCCGGACTCAGGCCTTCTCTGCCACCACGGCGAACTTGCGGACCCGTCGGTCCCGCAACCAGCAGCTCCAGAGGCGGTGGCTGGTGAGCAGGCCGTCCACGGCACTCGTCCCCTCCCCCCTCCCCACCAGGGGTCCGGCCGCGGCATACGTGCCGACCAGGGAGTCGACGCGGGCGTGGTGGGCGCTCGTGCAGTCGCCGTACCACCGGACGCGAAGGCCCGCGCTCTCCACGTCGGCCAGGAAGGCCGGCAGGGGCGTGAGCCAGACGGTCTCGGCGGCGGGCATGAGGTGCCGTTCCGCCTCGGTCAGGGGGAGCCCCTCCTCCACCGTGCAGGCGAACCGCCCACCCGTGGCGAGCGCCGAAGCGATCCCTCGCAGGAGGGCGCGCTTGTCACGGAACGCGAGCATCGTCTCCAGGAGGAGGACCACGTCGAACGGCCCCGGAGGGACCGGCGGGATCGTCCCGACGTCGAGGCGAGCCTCGATCCCCTCGCGTGCGGCCTGTCGACGCGCCCGGGCAATGGCCCGAGCGCTGGCGTCCACGCCGCGGTAGGTGCAGCCGAGGGAGCGGGTGACGAACAGCCCGGGACCGGCCTCGCCACAGCACAGGTCGAGGACGCGGGTGCCGGGACCGACAGCAGCGCGCCCGGCCAACGAGAGCACCTCACTGGCGCTCACGAAGCTCTCCTGCCCCACGAACTCGCCGGGAGGGAAGGCGACCCTGCGGGCCCGCCGGAGCACGCGGTCGACATGCTCGCGTTCGTCGACCGTCACGGCTCACCCGCTGCCGAGGCTCCCGGCCCGCGGGTGCCGAACGCCGTGAGGAAGCGGTCGCGGAAGGCGGCCATCGGCCAGACGACGGAGTCCTCGGCCGGCCTCAGGCCCGTCCGCCACCCCCACCCGGACGTGGCCGCGAGGACGTCGCGGTCCCTGGTCACGATGCTGACGGGCACGTCGCGGTTCCCGCCGAACCCGCTCACGACGGTCGACGGCTGGTGGTCACCGAGCACGATGAGGACGAGGTCGTCGTCGCCGTGCTGCTCGACGAAGGACAGCAGGCTCGTCAGGGAGTACGTGATGGACGTGCCGTACGCCGTCGGCACGGCGGCCCGGTCGCTCCAGAGCTCCGGCGCCGTCAGGGCCCCCGCACGAACGTCATCGAACACCGTCCCGTCGCCCAGTGCGGCCGGGTCGACCATCGTCGGCAGCGGGGCCCACGGGCCGTGGCTCGACGTGAGCACGATCTCGGCCATGACGCGAGGCCGGTCGCGCCGGGCCAGCTCCCGTTGCCCGAACGCCGCGAGCGCGAACTGGTCCGGAACGCGGGAGAACCCGAACCGCGGCCCGGAGTACCCGAGGGACGTCCCGTCGTACACCTCGTCGAACCGGTAGAAGTCACGTCCTTCCGGCCAGCTCCCCAGGGTCGAGGGCAGCACGGCCACCGTGCGCCAACCCGCCCGGGAGAATGCGGAGGTCAGCGTCGTGCGAGTGCTCGACAGGAGCCGGTCGTAGCGGTCCTGGTCGGTCACGCTCAGCCCTGACTGGAGCGTGGAGTGGGCGAGCCAGCTGCTGCCGCCGAACGTCGGTGAGGTGAGGTAGGCGCTCGCCGCCCGGTAGCCGGCGTCGTGCAGGCGAGCCGTTCCGGAGTCCAGCAGCGCTCTCACGGAGTCGAACCGGGGCTCCTCGAGTGCGACGCGGCCGTAGCTCTCGACGAAGACGACGAGAACGTCCTTGCCGCTCAGCGTGGACAGGTCACCGGATGCCGGGTCACGGAAGGTATCGGCCGCGACCGCCTGCTCGAAGACGTCCCGGTCGCGGTAGGCCTGCGTCGTGGCGCGGACCTTGCCGACGACGAAGGGCCCGGCCTCGGCGGCCGCGACCGGCGCACCCGGTGCGACCTGCAGCCCCGAGACCGCGAGCACCGCCCACGCCGCCGCGAGGCCGGCCACGGTTCCGGTGCTCGCGCGGCGGTGCCCGGCCAGGACCCCCGTGAGGCGGCCGATCGCCCAGGGGAGGCAGACGACGACCGCGCCCACGAGAAGGAGCGCGCCGAGCACGCCGCCCCCCGCCGCCCAGGCGCCCAGCGACTCCCTGACGAAGGCGACACCCGAGCCGAGCTGGCCGAGGTCGGTCACGACGTTGAACGGGCGGTCGAGCACCGCGAACGCCCCGAGGTCGAGCAGCTTGAGCACGGCGATCGTGCCGAGGAGCGCGCCCACGACGAGGGCCACGGCGCGCGACGACCGGGACGGCCCCGCCGACACGACGGCGGCCATGGCGGCCACGGCCACCGCCTCCACGGGCAGGCGCAGGAAGGACTCGGGTGTCAGCTGGTCGGGTCGCGCCGGCGCGAGCAGGGCGAACCACCCGAGCGCCACGGCCAGCACGCCGCCGACGGCGGCCGCGCCCGACCGCAGGGCCCGGCTCCCACGTCGCGGGGGAGCGAGCTCACGCCCCCGGCGCCACAGCCACGACACGTCTCGGCCGAACGACTCGGCGAGCAGGCCGAGGACGACCACGACGGCGACCACCGTCAGGGTGCGGGGCAGGACGTCGGCGACCGCCGCGGCGAGAACGATGCCCGTCGCCGCGGTCACGACCTTGCGCCAGTACCGGAACTCGAGCCGCCGACGCATCCAGGGCAGGACCCAGCCGGCGACGGCGAAGGCGTAGCGGGCCAGCCCCGCCGCAAGGACCCACCACCCGAGCGACGAGCCGGCGGCGATGCTGAGCACGAGGATGAGGAAGGCGTCGACCTCCCCGTCGAAACGCCCCCCGAACTGCGTGACCGTGCCGGTCCGCCGGGCCACCGGGCCGTCGACGGCATCGAGGACGAGGGCCGGCACCGCGAGAGCGAGAAGCGCCGGCGTCACGTCGTGCCCGAGCAACGACTCCGCGGTGAGGGCGGCGGCCCCGCAGGCGAGCAGGCCGCGACCGAACGTGACGAGGTCGGCGGGACCGAGCACCTGACGACCGCTGCGGCCCAGGCCGCGCACGAGCCAGCTCGTCAGCACGGTGCCGCACCCCACCCCGACGACCCAGCCGGCCCGGCCCAGGCCCGGCATCGCCGACAGCACCGCGAGCAGGACCACGAGCCCCGCCATCCCGGCCGTGGCCCACTGCCGCACGCCAGATGCCGCCGACCGTGCCGCCATCGGGCGGCTCACGGTGTCGCCGGTGGTCACGACTCAGGCCTCGAGCCGGACGGCGCGCGCAGGTGGGTCGAAGGTGTGGGAACCGCGAACCGCCTTGGTCGTGAGGTACCGGGCGTTCGAGGGGCTCCAGTGCACCCCCGTCGGCACCCGGTCGGTGACGTCGACGTCGAGGCGGCCCAGCTGGTCGGCCTTGTCCGGGTTGTTGCTCAGCAGCGCGACCCGGCCGAGGCCGAGGGCATGGATCATCTGGGCCGCGACGGTGTAGTCACGGGCGTCGGCGCGAAACCCCAGCGCGAGGTTGGCCTCGTACGTGTCGAGGCCGAGGTCCTGCAGCACGTAGGCGTCGAGCTTGCCGTACAGCCCGATGCCGCGGCCCTCCTGCCGGAGGTACATGAGGTACCCGCCGACCTCGGCGATCCGCTCGACCGCCTCGCGCATCTGCGGCCCGCAGTCGCAGCGCTGGCTGCCGAAGACGTCACCGGTGAGGCACTCGCTGTGGAGCCGGACGAGGGGGTGTGCGCCCCGGCGGCGGGCGGGGTCGCCGTCGGTCACCCGCCCACCCAGGCCGAGGGCGAGGTGCTCGCGTCCGTCGACGAGGCCGTCGAAGGTGATGACCCGGGCCACCGTGCCGAAGCCGTCGGAGAACCGGAGCGGCACCGCGACCTCCGTACGCACCGCTGCGGCCGGCGGACGGGAGGGCATCACGCCACCCCTGTCGGCTCGGCCTCGTCGAAGCGGTCCGAGAGGGCGTAGCGCAACAGCACGACGTCCCCGATCCGACGGACCTCCGCGAGCCGGGCCCGCCGGCCACGGTTCCACGGCAGGGGCCCGTCGCCCACGAGGCGGTGGGCCCGCGAGTCGCCCACGAAGAACGGCGCCACGACGACATGCAGCTCGTCGGCGAGTGCACCGCCCAGGAATTGGGTGTGGACGTCCTGGCCGCCCTCGACCAGCAGGCGGCGCACGCCCTTCGCGGCGAGGTCCCGGCTCACCGCGCACATCGTGGGGGCGGCCCCGGCATCGACGACGGTGGCGATGGCCCCCAGTCGCTCTCGCACGGGATCCACCGACGCGCTCGCGCAGTACACGAGCTTGTCGCCGTCGCCGGTCGAGAAGAACGCCGCGGCGGGGTCGAGGTGCGGGTGCCGGGTCACGGTCACCTTGTGCGGTGACGACGTGCGACCCTCGGCGACCCGCCGTGCCCTCCGGTGCTCGGAGCGCACGAGGAGGCGGGGGTTGTCGGCGCGCACGGTGCCCGCACCGACGAGGATCGCGTCACAGCTCGCCCGCAGGGCGTCGACCCGGTCGAGGTCCGCCGCGTTGGAGAGCACGAGCCGCGTTCCGGACGCGTCGTCGAGGTACGCGTCGAGGGACATGGCGCAGCTGAGCACGGTGTAGGGCAGGTCAGCCATGGCTGGTCGCCCTCCGCACGTCCGCGGCCGGCCGGGGTGCCGACCGGGCACGGAGAGGTCGGGGCCGGGGCCCGGGCCCCTGCGCCCGGCCCACGAGGAGCAGCACCGCGCCGGGGAGGGTCGCGGCGAACACGAGCGTCCCGTAGGCCACGGCCACCGCGAGCCCCTGGGCCGCGCCGGTCCCCACCGCGGCGAACACCCACGCGGCGGCACCCTCGCGGGGCCCCCACCCCGCCAGGTTGAGCGGCACCGCCGCCACGAGCAGCACGACGAGGCAGACCGGCAGGAGCTCGCCCGTCGGCACGTCGACCCCGACGGTGTGGGCGGCGAGGGCGAAGGTCGCCACGTGCCCGGCCAGCACGACGAGGGAGGCGGCGACGATGCCGACGAGCGCCGGCGGAGCAGCCAACGCGCGAGCGTCCGCGACGGCCACCCGGACGATGCGCCCACCGGCTCCCGGCCGCCGGGACGGGCCCGGTCGCCGGGACAGGCCAGGTCGCCGCGTCGCCCGGGCGACACCGGCGACCCCGATGCCCGTGGCGATGAGCACGAGCAGGGTCACCACGAGGTCCGACGACGCCGGGGGGCGGGACATGAGCAGGGCTGCCAGGGTTGCCGCGACGAGCACGACCTGCCCCGACGTCCGCTCCCACGCGACGGCACGCAGGCCGCGCCCGACGTCGTCGACCCCTCGGCCGTGGCGCACCCCACGGTCGACGTCGCCCAGCACCCCTCCGGGCAGGACGACGTTGAGGAACTGGGCGCGGTAGCAGGCCGCGACCGCCGACGGCATCGACAGCTCGGCGTGCAGGCACCGGGCGACGAGCCGCCACCGCCAGGCGGCGCACGCGGTCGACACGGCGGCGACCGCGGCCGCCACCGTGAGGGCGCGGACGTCCACGGCTCGCAGCCCGGCAACGAAGGCTCCTGTGCCCCATTGCGCGAGGAGCACCCCGAGGATCAGCGCACCGCCCAGCGGTTGCGCCCGACGCCACCACGACGATCCCTTGATCCCGGCCTCCGACCCTCGGTGTGCGCCCGCCCCCCGCCGGAGGGGGTGCACGGTGCCCAGCTCCACCCGACACACGGTGGGCGGAGCCTGCCGGTTCACTTGCCGCCTCCTGCGGGAAGTGCCAGCAGGTCGAGGTGATGGACGGTGACCGCGAGCCGGCCCTGGGCGAGCTCGGCGCGGCGTCGCGCGAGGTACGCGGCACCCACCGCGCCGAGCTCGGGCCGCTGCTCGCAGGCGGCGCCCACCCAGCCGCTCAGCCACTCCGCCAGCAGCGGGCCATGGTCGGCACCCAGCCGCCACGGGCTCGCACGCACCTCCACGCGTGACCCGAGCGCGCGGAAGAGCAGGACCGCCGCGTGGACCGCGAGCGGTCCGAGCAGGGTGCGGCCCCCGTCCGTGCGCCGTTGGTGGTCGTTGAACGCGGCGCCGAACATGGCGTCCAGCGGGTCGGCCGGGGACAGGCGCACCCGACCGGTGACCGACAGCGTCACGAGCACCGGGCAGTGCGCCGCGACGCACGACCGCACGAACCGCTCCGCCTCGTCGGCGGTCAGCATGTCGAGCAGGGCCGAGGCGGTGACGAGTGACGCCCCCGCCAGGTCGGCGGGGCCCAACCGGGTGAGGTCTCCCTGCCGTCCCTCGACGCTCACGGCTGCACCGTCGGCCCCGCTCCCCGGCCCGTGGGTGGCGGCGACCCGCAGCAGGTCGGGGTCGCGGTCGTGGAGCACCCAGTGCTGGGCACCCGGCAGCTGCGGGGCGAGCCACCGGCCCATCGAGCCGCTCCCACAGCCGAGGTCGTGCACGACCGTGACGGCGGCGCGGCCGACGCTCACCGCGGCCGTGCGCGCGAGCACCGTGGAACGGGCCGCCGCGTCGGCCGGCTCGCGCAGCCGCAGCCACGCCGAGCTGACCCGGACCTCACCGACCGCTGTCACCGGGCCACCACCGAGAGCACGCCCGAGAGCCGGTCGGTCGTGTGCGTCCAGTCGGCGAGGGTGGCGCGGCGCGCGCGCGCGGCGAGGCGCAGGTCGCGGCGCACCCCGGCATCCGTCAGCCACCGGTCCAGGGCGGCGGCGAGCGCTGCGGGATCGCCGGGGGCCACGAGGATGCCGGGCCGTCGCCCACCGCGGGCCCTCCCCAGTGCCTCCGGGAGGCCACCGACGTCGCTGCCGACGACGGGGACCCCCCGGGCCAGCGCCTCGGTGACGACCATGCCGTAGCTCTCGGTCCGCGACGGGGCGAGGACGAGGTCGGCCGCCGCGTACACGGTAGCGAGGTCCTCGCCGACCCGTGGGCCGGTGAAGGTGACGCGGTCGGTGAGCCCCGTGGCTCCGGCCCGGGCGCGCACCCGGCTGGCGAAGGCCGGGTCGACGGCGACCGACCCCACGCACCGGCACGTCCACTCGAGGTCCGCCACGTCGGCGAGGGCCGCGAGGAGCACGTCGTGACCCTTCGCCGCGGACACCACCCCCACGCACAGCAGGTGCAGACCCGGCTCGCACCCCGGCATGAGGTGGGCCGGGTCGACGCCCGGCGCCACGACGCACACCCGGTCCGGCGCCAGGCGGTATGCCGTGAGCAGCCACGCGCGCGTCCACGCGCTCGTCGCGACGACGGCCACCGCCGCGTGGAGGACCGCCCGCTCCCGCTCCCGCCGCACCGCTCCCTCCGCGGCACCCTCGCCGAGGACCGGGTCGTGGCCCAGGGGCAGGTGCACGACCACGACGAGGCGCAGCCTCCGACGCTCCGGCACGAGCACCTCGGGCACGGCACAGGCCACGAGCCCGTCGAGGAGCACGAGGGAGCCGTCGGGGATGCCGGTCAGGACGGCCGCCAGCTTTGCCCGCGCCGCGGCGTCGGCCCGCGGCCACCGACCGGGCACCTCCCGCTGACGAACGTCCCACCCCCGGCCCGACAGGCCCGCACAGACCGTGCGGTCGTAGGTGTTGCCGCCGCTCGGGCGTGACGGGTCGCCGACCCCGGCCGGGACGACGACGTGCACGGTGGTCACGGCGACCGCTCGAACGACGCCCACGCGACGTGCGACTCGTGGAGGGTCACGGCGATGGCGGTGAGGCGGTCCGCCCCCGGCCCGAGCCCCCCGGCACGCACCCGGGAGGCCAGACGGTCCGCGACCACCTCGGCGAGCCGCTCCGTCGTCGTGTTCACCTGCGCGAGCGCGGGGTCGTCGTCGAGGTTGCGGTAGGCCAGCTCCCCGACGACGGCGGCGAGGGCAGCCGCGGCGCTGCCGATGTCGACGACGAGCCCGTCGTCGTCGAGCGTCGGCGCCCGGAAGGTGGCGTCGACGACGTAGGTCGCCCCGTGCAGCCGCTGTGCCGGCCCGAACACCTCACCGCGCAGGCTGTGGGCGATCATCATGTGGTCGCGAACGGTCACGCTGAACATGGCCCTACCCCTCGCCGTAGGTGATGGTGTGGCACAGGGCCGGCAGGGTCCCGTCAGCCAGGTCCGGCAGCACGTGCGGGAGGTCCTCGAAGGCGGAGCTGCCGCTGATCAGGGCGTCGAACGCCGGGTCCCGCAGCAGCTCGAGCGCGAGCCGCAGGCGGTCGGTGGTGGACCGTCGACCCCGCCGGGCCGGGGAGACCGAGCCGACCTGGCTCGCCCGGATCGCGAGGCGCCCGGAGTGGAACGCCCCGCCGAGCCGCAGGCTGACCTCCGTGTCGCCGTACCAGCTCAGGTCGACCACGGTGCCCTCCGCCGCGAGCAGGTCGAGGGACAGCTGGAGTCCTGACGACGACGCGCTCGCGTGGACGACGAGGTCGCGACCGCCCCGGGCCTGCGCCGGCGGGGCGAAGCCCGCGCCGATGGAGGCGGCCACCGCGGCCCGTGCGGGGTCGACGTCGACCACGGTCACCTCCGTGCCCGGGACACGGACGAGCAGGCGGGCGACGCACAGGCCGACCATCCCGCCGCCGACGACGGTGACCCGGTCGCCCACGAGCGGCGCGGCATCCCACAGGGCGTTGACGGCGGTCTCCACCGTCCCGGCGAGCACCGCCCGGTCCGCGGGAACGTCGTCCGGAACCGGCACCACCCCCTCGAGCGGGACGACGTACGCCGTCTGGTGCGGGTACAGGCAGAAGACCAGGCGTCCCAGGAGCGCCGGGGGCCCCTGCTCGACGACCCCGACGTTGAGGTAGCCGTACTTCACCGGACCGGGGAGGTCACCCTCCTGGAACGGGGCCCGCATCACGGCGTACTGGTCGGCGGGCACGCCACCGCGGAAGACGAGGATCTCGGTGCCCCGGCTCACCGCTGAGCGCACCGTCCGCACGAGCACCTCCTCCGGCCCCGGCTCGGGCACCTCGACGGTTCGGATCTCGCCGATCCCCACCGACCGCAGCCAGAACGCCCGGGCCTGCGCCGTCATCGCGCCTCCTCGGAGGTCTGGGCCGAGCGGGGCCGCCGCACCGACGGTGCGGCGGTCGTACCCCTCGACAAGGAGACACGGTGGGACCGGGTGCGCGGTTCAGGGCGCGTGAACCGTCGGGCGAACGGATCCGTGATGAGTACAGCTGGAGGAGGTGGCGCGCGGTGCGACGACGTCGGTCGCTCCGGCTCGGAGGAGGCATGCCATGTGGGTCCGGATCGTGACGGCCGTCGCCGCCCTCGTCTCAGCGGCGGTCCACCTCATCCTGTGGTTCGACGGGTACCGGGACATCGACGTCATCGGCCCGGCCTTCCTGCTCAACGCGGTCGCGGGTGCGGTCATCGCAGCGCTCCTCGTGCTGTGGCGCCACTGGGTCCCGGCGCTCCTCGTCACGGGGTTCGGCGCGAGCACCCTCGGGGCCTTCGTCCTGTCCGCGACGGTGGGGCTGTTCGGCGTCCACGAGCAGTGGTCCGGCGGGTGGGTGCTCACCGCAGCCGCCTCGGAGGTCGTGTGCATCATCGGCGGCCTCGTCCTCCTGCGCGAGGAGTGGCCGTCCCGGCCCGGCGCCGCGCGGGGCCTCGCCCGCATGCCCTGACCGGACCGCCCTCCGGTGCCCACCCGGTGGTCACCCGAAGACGCTCAGATGGTCAGCCGCAGGACCGCGACCCCGTCCGCCGTGCGCAGCTCGACCAGCTCGATCTCGCTGCGGTCCGTGGCCGTCGCCGCAGACACCCGCATCGTGCGACCCGGCAGCCCCTTCCACGTCGCCACCTGCTGGGTGCGCCCGTCCCAGGTCTGGACGACGAGGGCGTACTCCGTCGACGAGTCCTCGTACACGCCCGAGCCCTCCCCGCTGTCCCCGTCCTCCCCGCTGTCCCCGTCCTCCTCGTACGAGCAGGTCAGGTCGAGCCGCGTGCCCCACGCCACGTCGGCCACGAGCACGTCGGCGCGGACCGGGGACGGACTGACCGCGACCATCGCACGCCCCGGTGCGGCACGACCCGCCGCCGCGGTCGGTGCCGCCCCGGCGGTCGGCTCCCGGTCGCTCGCGACGCCCGCGGCGAGGGCGAAGGACCCGACGGCCACCGCGGTCACGGCGGCGGCGACCGCCGCGACGACGACCGACCGGCGGCGCTGGGCCTCGCGCACCTCACGCACCAGGGACGGCAGGAGGGAGGAGGGCGCGGCCGACGTGCTCACCAGCTCCAGGTCGGCGAGGTCGACGTGGGCGAGGAGGCCCGGCACACCGGCGAGCTCTCGGACGGAGTGGCTGCAGTCGGTGCACCCCGCCAGGTGCCTCTCGAACTCGAGGCGTTCGCTCGGGTCGAGCGCACCGAGGACGTACGACCCGTCGAGGTGGGAGAACTCGCAGGTCACGCTCCCACCCCCATCTCCTCGAGAGCCAGGCGCAGGGCCCGCAAGGCGTAGTGGGTGCGCGACTTCACCGTACCTTCCGGGATGCCGAGCCGGTGGGCCGCCTGGGCGACCGACGCCCCCCGGAAGTAGCACTCCAGCACGACGGCCCGGTGGTCCGGCGACAGCGTGAGCAGGGCGTCGGCCACGACCCAGGACAACAGGATCCGGTCGGTGTGGTCGGTGGACTCCCGGCTCTCGGGGACGTCGGCGACGGACAGCTCGCTGCGGGCCCGCGTCGTCCGCCACTCGTCGATGACGATGTTCCGCGCCACCGTGAACAGCCAGGCCCGCACGGACCCGCGGCTCTCGTCCAGCCGGCCGTGGTTGCGCCAGGCGCGCAGCAGCGTCTCCTGCACCACGTCCTCGGCGCGCGCGTGGTCATGGCCCGTGAGGCGCAGGCAGTACCCCCACAGGGCGGCGGCATGCTCGTCATGCAGCTGCTGCATGAGCACGGCGGCGCTGTCCGGCATCCGGCATCCCACCTCCCACCGAGCCGTACGTGGCGAGCGGCCCCGTGGTTCACCGGACACCGGGCTCCCGGCAGCGCCGGGTCCGTTCCGGTGGTGAGGCGTGCAGCGTGGGCGTGCGCCGCACCGTCCATCGTGCCCGTCCGGTGCCGGCGCGGTCCAGATCCCGGGCCGATTCACGTCACCTCGAGGTACGTCCGGTCACACCGGCCGCTCGTGTCCACTGGACTCGGCCTACGATTCAACCGTGGTTGAAGCGAGACCACTCGAGCTCGTGGAACGATCTGCCCGTGCTGACGGAAAGTGGATGGAAGGGCGAGTACGTCCGGGTCGGGGGCACGAGCATCTACTGCCGACGAAGCACCGGTGGGGACGGTGACGACATCCCGGTCGTCCACATCCACGGTTTCGCGATCTCCGGTGCATACCTGATGCCGACGGCCCGGCTCCTTGCCCGTCGGTGGGTCAACGTCGTGCCTGACCTACCGGGGTACGGCCGCAGCGAGGGGCGCGATGGTGTCCTGGACATTCCCGCGCTGGCCGAGTCCTTGTTGGCCCTGCTCGACGAGCTGGGCGTGGAGAAGGCCGTCCTGGTCGGCAACTCGATGGGCTGCCCGGTCGCCCTGGAGGTGGCGCACGCTGCTCCCGAGCGGGTGCACCGGCTGGTCCTCGTCTCACCCGCCGGTGGAGTGCAGAACCGGCCCCTGGCCCGGGCGCTGGGCCAGCTGGCCAGGGACGGGCTGCGGGAGAGCCCTCGGATGTTCCGGGTGGCGTTGCCGGACTACGTGAGCTTCGGCCCGGTGAACGGGCTGCGCCTGTTCCGTGAGCTCACCCTGTTTCCCTCGTTGGAGCGACTGGTCCACGCGCCCGTGCCCACGCTCGCGGTCCTGGGACGTCGCGACCCCCTGATGCCCTCCCCGAGCCGCGTCAGGGAGGTGGCCGGACGGTCTGGCCGGCTCGTCATGGTCGCGGTCATCGACGAGGCGGCCCACGCCGTGAACTTCAGCCACCCGGTGGAGCTGGCGTCCACGGTCGAGGCCTGGCTCGACGACGAGCTCGGCACCGGCGCTGATCTGCCGGCCGGGGTGCGCCTGTTCGTCGTCCACCGCGACGACTCCGCCTGACCGCGTCGGGCTCGGTCAGCGCGCTCGCCTCCGCGAGGGTGACCCCAGGACGGCAGGGAACGCCCTCGCCCACTGCGACGACCCGGCCCCGCCCTCGGCGACCTCCTCGCTCGGCGCGCGGCAGGGGGTGACTCACCCGTTGGGGGTGGTACCCGAGCACGGACCTCGTTCGTAGGGTTGCCCGGGCCGGCGGGCCGTCCGCCTCGCCGGCGCCCACGACGAAGAGGATCCGCATGACCACGCGCACCCAGCGGCACCGATCACTGGTCGTGTCCGGCATCCTGCTCGTCCTCCTGTCGGGGTGCAGCGGCGAGGGGGCGGACACCTCGGTCAAGGTGGCCGAGGCTGCGGTGACGGCCAAGGAGAAGGCGCTGACCGAGGCCGAGGAGGCCGAGAAGGCCGCGGCGGCCGAGTTCTGCACGGCGAGCACGACCTACATCACCGCCATCGACCGTTACGGCGACGTTCTCAACGCGACCGCACCGACCGTCGGCGACGTCCGGGATGCCGGGAGCGACCTCGCCGACCCGGCGCAGGACGCGCAGGAGGCGGCTGGTGCGGTTGCCGAGGCCCGACAGGCCGTCGCCACCGCGGAGCAGGAGCTCGCGGAGGCGCAGGCCGCCCTCGCCACGGCCGAGGCCTCCGCCGCCGGCACGTCCCCCTCGGCCGCGGCGTCGAGCCCGACCGCGAGTCCGTCGCCCACGGCGACGCCTGCCAGCGTCACCCGCGTACAGGAGGCCGAGGCCGAGCTCGCGGCCGCGCAGAGCGGCATCACCGACAGCACCCCCCTGGCTGAGGCGGCCGAGCAGTTCAACGCCGCCGCCGTCGCCCTGGAGATGGCCTGGCTCCAGCTTCTCGGGGACAGCGGGTGCCTGACCGACGCCCAGCAGGACGAGGCGGCCAAGGCGGTGGACTCCTACACCACGACGTTGCAGCAGGCGCTGGCCGACGCCGGCTACTACGACGCCGAGGTCGACGGCGTCTACGGACCGAAGACGGTCGCGGCGGTCGAGGCCCTCCAGAAGGCCAACGGCCTTCCCCAGACCGGCACCCTGGACAAGGCGAGCGAGCAGGCGCTGCGGTCCGAGCTCGCGGTCAAGGGCGGCGCCGCGGCCCAGGAGGCGACGGCTTCCACCGCGGCGGTGCAGCAGACGCTCAAGCTGGCCGGGTACTGGGACGGCCCCGTCGACGGGCAGTGGACCGACGCCCTGACCGACGCCCTCGAGGAGCTGCAGGAGGACCTCGGTGTGGAGGTCACCGGTACCGTGGACGCCGCCACCATCGCGGCGCTCGAGACGGCGATCGCCGACGCGCGCACCACACCCCCTGCCACCCCTGCCCCCTCCGAGAGCCCCGAGCCCACAGCGACGGGCTGACCACGCCCGCTGGCGCCGACGTGCTCCGTCGACCAGTCTGACCACCAGGCGGCGCCGCCGGCGCCGCGAACCACCACCTGAAGGGAACACCCGAATGTCCGACGACACCCCCACCGAGGTCACCGCCGAGGTCACCGCCGAGGTCGCCGCCGTGAGCGACGGCGCCCGCACGCTCTTCGTCGCCGACTTCAGCGACACCGGCACGGCCTGGGAGGCCTACGAGGCCCTGAAGTCCCTCGAGGACGGCCGGCACTTCGCCATCGACGGCGTCGTCGTCGTCAACCGTGACGAGGAGGGCAAGCTCGAGATCCAGAAGGCCACCGACCACTCGACCAAGCGCGGCATGACGTGGGGGCTCGTCGGAGGCGCCGCCCTCGGCCTGGTCTTCCCGCCCTCCATCCTCGGGAGCGCCGCCGCCCTGGGCGCGGGTGGGGCTGCACTGGGCAAGGCCAAGCAGCTGCACGACAAGATCGAGCTGGAGAAGGACCTCGAGAACGCCGTGGCCCCCGGCCACTCGGGCATCGTGGCGCTGGTCTCCGACCCGGGCGCCGTCGAGATCCGGGAAGCGCTCACCCAGGCGAACGCGATCGTGGAGTCCGCCGTCGACGACGTCGTCGCCAAGGACATCCGCGCCATCGCCGACGAGGTCGAGAAGGGCTGAGCACCCTCCCGAACACCTGACCGGTCCCGGCCCTCCTCGCGAGGGCCGGGACCGGTCTCGTGTGTGCCGCTGTGGTGGCACGCCGCCGCCGGTCGCCTAGCCGAAGGGTGGGGTGCGCGCCCCGTGCCCTTGAGCTGCGGACACCGCGGCCTCGACCTTGTCGGTGGGACCCGCGACGAAGACGTGCTCGGTGTTGCGCAGGTGCGACACCGTCCCGACCTTCTCGCCGGAGGGGCTGTGGATGCCGATACGCGCCCCGACGTAGCGCGTGGAGTCGAAGGCGACCACGCGAACGGCCTCGTGCCCGGCATCCCGCAGCGAGCGCAGCATCCGGTCGGGCGAGATCCACGACTCGTCGTTGTAGGAGACGACGAGCACCTCGGCCCTGGCGCGGGCGATGAGGCCGTCCAGCGCAGCCGGCATGCTCCGCTTGCTGTTGAAGACGCTCTTCGTGGCGTCGTCGCGACTGTCGACGCGCTTGCAGGCGACCCCGTAGTGCTCGGGAGCGTCCCAGCGCACGAGCGTCTCCCAGATGTGGTAGTTCGTGAAGTACCGGTGCTGGTTGTACGGGGGGTCGAGGTACATGAGCTCGGTGCGCGGGAGGGTGTCGACGGTCCGCAGCGCGTCGCCGACGACCGTCGCACCGGGCCCGGCGATGAGGTCGGGCCGGCGCAGCTCGAGGTCCCGGTGGGCTCGCGGTGCCCACTGCTTGAGGTAGGCCATCTGCAGGCCGGTCGTCGAGTCGACCCGGTCGGCCGCCAGCATCAGGCTCGTCAGGAGGACGGGGAACAGGGCGGATCCCTCGTGGGCGCTCGCCAGCTCGTCCCGGATCGCGTCGACGCGCGCGCCGTTCCTCGGCTGGAAGTAGCGGGACCGGAGGCAGAACGTCTCGGTGAAGTACCCGGGCCGTCCGGGCAGCGCGTTGAGCCGCTCGAGCTCGGCGTCGAGCTCGTCGAGGTCGACCTGCTCCGCGTCGGTCGCGATGTAGCAGTCGGCGAGGACGCCGGCGTAGGTCGCGACGTCGGTCGCGGTGACCCGCAGGCCGCGACGCTTGAGCTCCTGGGCGACGCGGGTCGTCCCGGTGAACAGGTCGACGGCCTCGGTGGCGCCGGTGGCGACGGCCATGTCCGCGAGCACCGGGACGAGCGCACGCTTGGACCCGAGGTACTTGATCACGGGAGCCACCCTAGGTTCTGCTCCGGTGCACCCGCCGACAGGCAGTGGGGGGCGCGGGCCGGCAGAGTCACGCACGGCGAGCGCGGCCACGCGCCCAACTGCCTGTTCGTGGGAGCGCCCTGGACCGTTCACCGGATGCCGTGGCTCGGTTCACGGGATGCCGTGGCTCGGGTTCACGGGATGCCGTGGCTCGGGTTCACCGGATGCCGTGGCTCGGCGTCACGGCATGCCGCGGCGGCCGTGGGTGCGTGGTGGTTCGTACCCGCCCTCGGGCGGCACCATCTCGGCCCGCACCCCGAGCAGCCGCACCGGCCGGGTGTCGTCGAGCGCGCGGTACAGCTCGAGCGCGGTCGCGGCGACGAGCCCGGCATCCCACGTCGGCTCGGCGAGCTTGCGCGAGCGGTTGACGGTGAAGAACGGCACGAACCGCACCTTGAGGTGCACCCGCGCGCAGGGTCGCCCCTCGGCCCGGATGTCGTCGACGACCTGCGCCGCGAGCACCCGGAGGGCCTCCTCGGCCTCGGCCGCCGTGACGAGGTCGACCTGGTAGGTCGTCTCGCGGCCGTGGGCCCGAGGCACCCACGGGGTGTCGTCGACGGTCGAGCTGCTCTCGCCCCGGCCGAGCGCTCCGAGCCACGGGCCCGTCTGCGGCCCGAACTCACCTGCCAGCAGGGCGTCCTCGGCCTGCGCGAGCTGGCGCACCGTGAGCACCCCGAGGCCGGCGAGGCGCTGCGAGATCCGTGGCCCGACGCCCCACAGGTCCTTCGTCGGCCGGTCACCCATGACCTCGAACCACGTGTCGCGGGTGAGGCGGAAGGTGCCCCGCGGCTTCCCGAACTCGGTCGCGATCTTGGCCCGCACCTTGGTGTCGCCGATGCCGATGCTGCAGTGCAGGTCCGTCGCGGCGAGCACGTCGGCCTGGATCCGGCGCGCGACGGCCTCGGGGTCGGCGGCCTCGACCCCGACGAACGCCTCGTCCCAGCCGAGCACCTCGACGACCGCGCCCGGCACCGCCCGCAGGGTGCCCATGACGACCGCGGACGCCGCGTCGTACGCCGGTTTGTCGACCGGGAGGACGACAGCCTCCGGGCAGCGACGCACGGCGGTGCGCAACGGCATCCCGGAGCGGACCCCGAAGGCACGGGCCTCGTACGAGGCGGTCGACACGACGCCGCGCTCGGTGGGGTCGCCGCGCCCGCCGACGATGAGGGGCAGGCCGGCGAGCTCGGGGCGGCGCAGCACCTCGACGGCGGCGATGAACTGGTCCATGTCGACGTGCAGGACCCAGGGCGCCATGGGTCCATCGTGACGGACGGCCCGGGCGGCCGAGCGGATCGCGACCCGCGGGGTAGCGTGGCACGGATGGACCGCACCAGCCCCCGGCTGCGCACCACGGGCCGACCCTCGTGAGGGCCGTCCTCCACGCGCGCTACGGGCCACCCTCCCTGCTGCGGGTGGCCGAGGTCGAGGTCCCGACCCCGGTGGACGGCCAGGTGCTCGTCGAGGTCGTCGCGACCTCGCTCAACCTCTCCGACTGGGAGACCCTCGTGGGCCGGCCGGCGTACGCGCGCGTCGGCGGGCTGCGCAGGCCGGCCCGGCCCGTGCTCGGCTCGGACATCGCGGGTCGGGTCGCGGCCCTCGGCCCCGGAGCGACCCGCTTCGCGGTGGGCGACGAGGTGTACGGCGACAACATGGCCCTCAAGGGCGGGTTCGCCGAGTACGCCGTCGCACCCGAGTCGGCGCTCGCAGCCAAGCCGGCAGCACTCGGCTTCGTCGAGGCCTCGACGCTGCCGCAGGCCGGGGCCATCGCCCTCCAGGGGACGGCCGGCACCGGCCCGGGGTCGCGCGTGCTCGTCAACGGGGGCGGGGGCGGCTCGGGGTCGCTCGCGATCCAGCTCGCCAAGGCGGCCGGGGCCCACGTCACCGGTGTCGACAACGCCGGCAAGCTCGACTTCATGCGCTCGGTCGGCGCCGACGAGGTCGTCGACCACCGCCGCGACGACTTCACCCGGCTCAGGCCGTTCGACCTCGTGCTCGACCTCGTCGCCCACCGGTCGGTGTTCGCGTACCGGCGCGCGCTCGCTCCGGGCGGTCGGTACCGGTGCGTCGGCGGGACGATGCCGACGCTGCTGCGGCTGGTCACCGTCGGCACCGTCGTCGGCCGGCTCGGCGGTCGGCGGATCGGCGTGCTCGCGGTGCACCCGGGGCCCGCGCACTTCGGGCCGGTCGCCGAGCGCTGCGCCCGCGGGGAGCTCACGGTGCACGTCGACTCCGTCGTCGGGCTCGACGAGGTGCCCGAGGCCCTGGCCCGGGTCGGCGCGGGGCGGGTGCTCGGGAAGGTGGTCGTCGCCCCGGGCCGGTGAAACCCACAGCGGGTGTGGCCCCACCCCTTGGGCATGGCCACGCCCCCGGGCCGGTGCACCCCGGGAGGGAGGTGGTCCTACCCTTGGGGCATGGCCACGATCCGGGGCGAGCTGCACATCGCGGCCCCCGTCGACGTCGTCTTCGACACGGTGGCGGACACGCGCAACGAACCGGGCTACAACCCCGACATGCACGACGTCGAGCTGCTCACCCCGGAGCCCGTCGGCCGGGGCAGCCGGTTCCGTGCGCTCATGGGCAGGGCCGGCACCGAGATGCTCGTCGAGCTCGTCGAGTACGACCGGCCGCACCGTCTCGGGTCGCGCACGACGAGCTCGCTCATGGACACCTCCGGCGGCCTCACCTTCCGCGAGACGGCCGACGGCACGGCGATGGCGTGGGACTGGCAGGTGCAGCCGCACGGGTACCTGCGACTGCTCGGGCCGCTCGTCGGGGTCATCGGGGCGCGGGTCGAGCGCGGGATCTGGGGCGGGCTGAAGAGCCAGCTCGAGGGCGGACGGCCGAGCGGGTCACGGTAGGTCGACGCCTCGTCGGTCACATTCGCCCCAAGACCTTGACAGGTGTCGAAACAGTCCGCCATGCTCGGGGTGGCCCTGATTCGATATATCTCAAACCAAGGAGCAGCCATGGCCACCGAGCAGCTGAGTGACGAGCAGGTCCGCGAGGCGGTGCGCGAGCGCTACGCGGCGTCGGCCTCGGGCGTGCTCACGGCGACGGCCCCGACGAGCGACGGGTGCTGCGGGGGCAGCGGGTGCTGCGGCTCGTCGGCGGAAGCGATCGACCCGATCAGCAGCGGCCTGTACGACGAGGGTGACGTCCCCTCCGAGACGGCGCTCGCGGCATCCCTCGGGTGCGGCAACCCCACGGCCCTCGCCGAGCTGCACCCCGGCGACGACGTCCTCGACCTCGGCTCGGGCGGCGGCCTCGACGTGCTGCTCTCGGCGCGGCGGGTGGCCCCCGGCGGGACGGCCTACGGCCTCGACATGACGACCGAGATGCTCGAGCTCGCCCGCCGCAACCAGGCGGAGGCCGGCATCGAGAACGCCACCTTCGTCCAGGGCACGATCGAGGACGTGCCGCTGCCCGACTCCTCCGTCGACGTCGTCATCTCCAACTGCGTCATCAACCTCTCCCCCGACAAGGATGCCGTGCTGCGCGAGGCGTTCCGCGTGCTGCGGCCGCAGGGCCGGTTCGCGGTCTCGGACATCGTGCTCCTGCGCGACATCCCCGAGCAGCTGCGCGGCGTCGTGCGGCTGTGGACCGGGTGCATCTCCGGCGCCCTGCGCGACGACGAGTACGTCGACAGGCTCGCGGCCGCCGGGTTCGAGGACGCGGCGGTCGAGGTCACCCGGGAGTACAGCCGCGTCGACCTCGAGTCGATGGCCGAGGTCACCGACGCCGCCGAGCTGCCCGAGGGCATGGCCCTTCCCGAGCTCGTCGAGGCCCTCGACGGCGCGTTCGCGAGCGCCTTCGTGCGCGCCCGCAAGCCGTGACGTCGCCAGCCGCCGCCACCCACGGCTGAACGGCGGCGCAGCGGACCGCCGACCCGCGGGGCGGGGCCGACCGCCGACCCGCCGGCGAGGCCGACCGACCACCCGGAAGGAGCACCGTGAGGGTGGGGACGCTCCCCGCGACGGCCGCGCTGCTCGCGGCGACCGCCGTCTGGGGGTCGACGTTCGTCGTCACGAAAGGCTCCCTCGACGAGCTCGACCCGGCATCCTTCCTCACCTGGCGCTTCGGTGTCGCCGCCGTGGCGCTCCTCCTCGTCCGGCCCGGCAGCGTGGCGCGGCTCAGCCCGGCCGACCGGTGGCGTGCCGCCCTGCTCGGCGTCGCCCTCGCCGTCGGCTTCCTCCTCCAGACGACCGGGCTGCAGCACACCCTCGCCGGGGTGTCCGGGTTCCTCACCGAGGCCGCGGTCATCCTCACCCCCGTCGTGGCTGCGGTGTTCTTCGGGGACCGGGTGGGTCGCGCCGGCTGGGCGGCCGTGGCCGTGTCCGCCGTCGGCATCGCCGGACTCGCCGGCGGCGTGAGCGCGCCGACGTCCGTTGGCGCCGCGCTGACCCTCGCGGGCGCGGCCTGCTTCGCCGTGCACATCGCCGGCCTGAGCCAGTGGGCCACGCGCGCGAACGCCTACGGGCTGACGGCGGTGAGCGTCGCCACCGCCGCCTGCCTGTGCGCCCTCGCCGCGCTCCTCGGCACGGGCATCGCCCTGCCCGAGACGTCCACGGCGTGGCAGTCGGTGCTCTACCTCGGCGTCGTCGCCACCTGCGTCGGGTTCGCCGTCCAGGCGTGGGCCCAGTCCGCCCTCGCCGCCACGACCGCGGCCGTCGTCATGACGATGGAGCCCGTCTTCGCCGCGGGGCTCGCGGTGGCCCTCGGCGAGCAGGGCCTCGGGTGGGTGGGCTGGGTCGGGGGCCTGCTCGTCGTCGCGGGCATGGCGCTCGCAGAGCTCGGGCCCCGCGTGGGTGGGCTGGGTCGGGGGCCTGCTCGTCGTCGCGGGCATGGCGCTCGCAGAGCTCGGGCCCCGCGAGTGCTGCGACGCCCTGTCCCCCCGGGTCGAGTGCTGTTGAGCTGGCTGTCGTGCTGATGAACCGGCTGCCGCGGCGCGCACTACCGAGTGATGGTGCGGATGCCGTCCGCGAACCCCTCGCCGACTCGCCGGCCGGCCGCCCGTCGGGACGGGCGCCGGCTGACCGGGGTCACTCGTCGACGAGGTCGCGCCCGTGCACGATGGCCGCCCAGATGACGAGCACGTCGAGGGAGATGAGCGTCAGGCTCCACAGCGGGTAGAAGGGCAGCCACATGAAGCTGCTCAACATGCTGAGCGACGCGACGACGACGGCGAAGACCCGGGCCCACATCTTTCCCAAGAACAGCCCCGCGCCTGCCGCGACGGCCCCCAGGCCGACGAGGAGGTGGATCCAGCCCCACGAGGTGAGGTCGAACTGGAAGACGTACTCGCGGCCCACGACGAAGAAGTCGTCGTTGAGCAGGGCGACGAGCCCCTGGATGGCGTGGAAGATCCCGACCATGATGAGCATGACCGCCGCGAACGACACGAGGCCGCCGCCGGAGCCGCTGTAGCGCTGACCCTGCCGGCCGTCGTCGAGGTTGGTCGTGAGGGAGGTGTTCTCGTACGACATGACTGCGCACTTCCTTCGTCGGATGCCGTCGCCCGCGACCACGCGGACGATTGGTCACTGCCGTTCTACGACACCGCGCGGTGCCGTCGCCTCACCCGGCCGGGGTGACGCCGTCCTCGGCGAGCACGGCGCGGCACCCTTCGGCGACGACCCCCAGGTCGGTCGTCACGGCGAGGCAGTGGATGCCGTGGCGCCGCAGCCGCGCCGCGTGGCCCGGGCTGCCCGCGAAGGCGCCGACGAGGACACCGTGCCGGGCCGCTGCGGCGACGACGACACCGAGCGGGTTGCCGGGGGCGTGGTCGTCGAGGAGTGCGTCGACGGTGGTGCCGAGCCCGAGCGCGAGGTCGAACGGCCCGACGAAGAGGCCGTCGACGCCGGGGGTCGCGGCGATCTCGTCGACGTCGGCGAGCGCCCCCGCGGTCTCGACGAGCACGAGACACTGCACCGTGGCGTTGGCGGCCGCCGGGCCGGGCGCGGGTCCGCCCCACAGCGGCGCGAACGGGCCCCAGCTGCGGTCGCCCTCGGGCGGGTAGCGGGACGCGCGAGCCGCGCGCACGGCATCCGCGGTTCCGGTGACCGACGGAACGACGACCGCGGCAGCACCGGCGTCGAGCGCTGCCCCGATCCACGCCGGGTCGACGGCCGGCACCCGGACGACGACGGCGGCGCCGGCTCCCGCCAGGGCCCGGCCGACCGTGTGCAGGCCGGACCGGTCGACCGGCCCGTGCTGCGCGTCGAGGGCCAGCCAGTCGAAACCGCTCGAGGCGAGGCGGCGCAGCAGGTCGACGTCGGCGCTGAACGTCCACACGCCACGCGAGTGACCGGCCATCCCCAGCGTCGGGTGCTCGGGCCCCGGCCTGGGTGGCGGCTCAGCGCCTGCGGGTTCGTCGCCCATGAGCGGGACCCTAGCCGAGTGGCTCGTGACGCCGGTCTCGATGCCCCGCCGGGTAGGGCCACCGGGAGGACGATGGTCGTGGTGACCGGGCCGCCCCCCGGACCCGTGGGTGCCGGTCGGCCGCCGACCCGGGAGGCGCCATGACGACAGTGCACAGCAACCCACCCGCGAGGCACGCCCCTCCACACGTGCAGGCGGGGCCCGCGACGCGCCGTGTCGGCTACGCCGTCGCGGTCGCCGTCAACGCGGTCATGCTCTACCTCGTCAACCGGTCCCCGGGCTGGGAGGCCCTGCCGTTCCTCACCCCGGAGACCACCGAGGTGCTCGGCCTCGTCAACGCCTCGATCGTTGCGGGGGTCGTCGCGAACCTTGTCTACCTGGCGTGGGACCCGCCCTGGGTGCGGGCGCTCGGGGACGTCGTGACGACGTCCATCGGGCTGACCGCCCTCGTCCAGATCTGGCAGGTGTGGCCGATCGACCTCGACTCCGGGTGGACCCTCGTGGCCCGCTGGGTCATCGGGATCGGGATCGTCGGAAGCGTCATCGGCATCATCGGCGCGCTCGTGCGGCTCGGACGGTCGCTCAGCGCGAGTCCTTCCGTGCCTGGCGACCAGCCCCCTGCGAGCGGGACGACGCGTCACGCTTGATCCCACCCGTCGTCTTCGTGGCGCGCCGCTTCGTGCTCGCCGTGGAGGCCCCGTCGGACTGCCCCGCGGCGGTACCGGCGGACCCGGGGCCCGTCGAGCCGCGTGCCGCGGCCACCGCGGCGAGCCGTTCGGCCTTGAGGTCCTTGGCCGCCGCCCGGGCGACGACCCCCAGCCGCGCACTGACCCGGGCGAGGGCCAGCTCGAACACCTCGGCCTTGGCCGCGTTCGCGGCGTTGCCCGGCCGGGCGTGGCCGCGGGCGCCCTTGAGCCCCACCCGCTGGGCACCGGTCTGCCGGTAGAGCTTGACGTACTTCGAGCGGGCCCGACGGACCCGGGTGTGCAGCTCGAGGAGGGCGTCCTCGTCGAGATCCTCCATCCGGTGCGACTCGGTCTCGCGGACGAGGTCGGCCTGCGACTGGGTGAGGAAGCGCGGGATCTCGATGGGCATGGGGGTCCTCTCGACGACGGCGGGGCCGTCGCCACGACCCGGCGACGAGCCGTGCCCGTGAGCCTCGCGTCGGGGCGGGCCGGTGTCAACGGGTGCCCGCCCACGGGCGCATCCCGCGGGTGGCCTCAGCCGCCGGGTGCCGGGGCCCGGACGGTGCCGCCGGGTGCCAGGGCCCGGACGGTCTCGATCGTGTCGGCCTCCCCGGCGCGCTTGTCGTCGCGGTAGCGCAGCACGCGGGCGAAGCGCAGGGCGACGCCACCCGGGTAGCGCGTCGACCGCAGCAGCCCGTCGAACGCGACCTCGACGACCTGCTCGGGTCGCACCCTCACGACCCACCCGTCGGTGCCGTCGACGGCGAGCTCGGTGAATCGCTCGGTCTGCCAGCGGAGCATCTCGTCGGTCATCCCCTTGAAGGTCTTGCCGATCATGACGAAGTCACCGGTGGCCGGGTCGCGTGCTCCGAGGTGGATGTTCGACAGGGTGCCGGTGCGCCGACCCGACCCCCACTCGACGGCGAGGACGACGAGGTCGAGGGTGTGCGTCGGCTTGACCTTGACCCACCCGCTGCCGCGACGGCCCGCCGCGTACGGGCTGTCGGCCGCCTTGACGACGACGCCCTCGTGCCCCGCGCCGACGAGGTCGGCGAAGAAGGCCTCGGCCTCGACGGCGTCCGAGGTGATGAGCCGTGGCACGACGAGGTGCGGCGCGAGGTCGAGCAGGGACTCGTGCCGCACGAGCGCCGTCTCGTCGAGCAGGTCGGTGCCGTCGCGGTGGAGGACGTCGAAGAGGAACGTCGTGAGCGGCACCCGCTCGCGCAGCGCGGCGACGTCGGCCGAGCTCGCGGTGCGTGACCCGGTGACCTGGAACGGTGCCGGCCGGCCGCCCTCGAGCATGACGATCGCCTCGCCGTCGACGACGAGGTCACCGCCGGGCAGGGCCGCCACGGCCTCGACGACCTCGGGCACGCGCTCGGTGATCTCGTCGAGGCTGCGGGTGAACACGCGCACCTCCTCGGCACGCCGGTGTGCCTGGATGCGGATGCCGTCGAGCTTGCCGTCGACGAGGAGCGTGCCGCCGCCCACCGCCCCCACCGCCACCTCGGTGGTCTTCGCCGACGCCGCGAGCATCGGGCGCACCGGGCGCCCGACGACGAGGCCGACCTGCTCGAGGGCCGCGCGTCCCCCGCGGGCGGCGAGGCCCGCCACCTCGGATGCCGTCCCCGCGAGCATGGCGGCCCGCCGGACGACCGGCTCGGGCACGGCGTAGGCCCCGGCCACCGCCGCGAGGACGACGCCGTCGAGGGCGCCCTGGCGCAGGTTGCCGGTCATGAGGTCGCGCAGGAAGCGCTGCTCGTCGGCGGTCGCTCGCCCCATGAGGGTGGCGAGCGCGGCGCGCCGGGATGCCGTGGAGCCGGCGCCCGTGGCCCGCGCGAGGCGCTCGAAGGCCGCGTCGACCTCGGCGACGGTCAGCGTGGGGTGCTGCGCGGGCTCGGGCAGCGAGCCGAGGGAGCGGAACCCGACGCCGAGGCGACGCTGCGGCAGCACCCCCGACAGGTGCGAGACGACGACCCCCACCTCGTCGGGGTCGCACCGGGCGAACAGCCCGGCGAGGGCCTGGGTCTTGGCCGTGCGGGAGCGCGTCGCGGCGACGGCGCGGGAGACCTCGACGACCTCGGCCAGCGTGACGTCCATCCGGCCATCCTGCCCCGTCCCACCGACACCGGCGGGCGCTCGGCTCAGGCCCGCTCGACCCGCCAGTCGATGGGGGTGCACCGGCCGTTGTTCGACTTCTCGGCCGAGCACGCCGTGACCCCGACGACCACCGGCATCCGTGCCTCGATCGTGAACAGGTCACCCGGACGGGTCGGTGGTGGGTCGATGTGCAGCTCGCCACGCCCGTCGGTCCAGACGTCCATGAAGACGTTGAGCGTCGTGCCGATGCGGTCGGGCTCGACGCCGAAGGGGGCGAGCGCGTCGCACAGGTTCGCGAAGCACGACGGGTGCGCGGCGCCGCCGAGCTCGGGGTAGAGCACGTCGAAGGTCGCCTGGCTGCACGGCGTGAGGGAGAGGTCGTGGACGCCGACGGTGTCATCGACGACCTCGGCCATGACCCGGCTGCGGTTGGACCACAGCTGCGAGCCGGTGGAGACGTAGACCGAGTTGCCGAAGTCCGTCGTGCGGCCCGACGAGAACACCTCCGCCACGTCGCCCGCCGCCACGAGGTAGAGGTCACTCACCTGCTCGCCGAGGGGGTCGAGCACCGTGAGCCGGTCGCCCGGGGAGAGCTCGACGGCGACGCCGCTCTGCGGGGCGATCCGCGACCAGCCGAGCGCCGGTGCGTCTTCCGTCCCGGCGTACGCGGGGGGTGCACCGTGCCGCGGGAACCGGGTCCGCGCGGGGTTCACCGCCCGTCCCCGGCCGCGGTGACGTCTGCGCCAGCGCCCGGCACGGCATCTGCACCGGCACCCGGCACGGCATCCGGCACGGCATCCGACGCGGCATCCGGATCGGGCTCGAACGGCGGGGACCAGCCCTCCGGGACGGCCCGGCCGGCGTACTGCCGCGCCTCGGAGGCCTCGCCGTGGTCGCTCACCATGGGGTTGAGGGAGCCCTGGAGCTCGGTGTCGCGGCGGCGGATCGTGTCACGCATCCGCTCGAAGCGGCCGTCCTGGCGCAGCCGCTCGAACTGCTCGTGGAGGTTGAAGACGAGCGTGGGCACGGGGGCGCGGCGGGCGACGCGCGAGGCGTTGGGGTGGAGGCCGACGACGAAGAACGCCGTGCCCGCCACGCTGAACGCGAAGTGGGGGTTCTCGGGGTCGGCAGCGACGCCCTCGGCCCACGGCGACTCGTCGTTGTCGTGCAGGTGCTGGAGGGCGCCCCAGAGCAGGGCCTCGAAGTCGCGCTCGTCGTCGGGCACCGGGCCGCGGAAGCACGCGACGAACGACACGAGGTCGCCGTCGGCGTCGACCTCGTCGGCGTACTGCGTGAGCGCGGCCCCGAGGGTGTCGAGGGAGCCGCCCTCCGCGGTGTCCGTGAGGTCATCGAGCACGACGAGTGTGGCGGCGTCACGGCGGAACACCGACCTCGCGCCGAGGCACGGGTACTCCGGGTGCCCCACCATCTCCTCGATCGCGGCGATGATGTCGCGGCGCGGGGCCTCCGCGAGGTCATCGGCGGCGCGCTCCTCGAGCAGCTCCTCGAGCGGTTCGGTCATCAGTGGCAAGCGGGCCGTGCGGCCACGGTCGGCTCTGCGGTCATGCGTCACACGGTGCCACATACCCGCGACTCGTGGTGGGGATGCCGTCACCCCGGCTCTCGTGGGGAGAGGTGCGTCACAGCGCTCCCCGACGGCCGGCGCTCCCTCGCGCGGGTGGTGCCGCGGCTCGTTCACGGTCAGGCGGCGGTGTCGTGGAGGGTGGGTGGGGTGGTGGTGTGGGTGCGTCCGGTGGGGGTGGTCCACGTGCAGGTGCCGTCGGGGGTCATGGTCACGGTCCAGCCGGCGTGGTGCTTGAAGCCGTGGTGGGCTGGGCACAGCGCCTGGAGGTTCTCCTCGACGGTCTGCCCGGCCGGGTGGGGGGTGACGTGGTCGAGGTGGCAGCGGTGGGCCGGGACGCTGCACCCGGGGAAGCGGCAGTGCCGGTCGCGGGTCCGGACCCGGGCGGCCAGGGCCTTGCCGGGGCGATAGGTGCGTCGGCGGGCGGGGGGCCCGTCAGCCGCGCCCGGGGGTCCGTCGTGGACGCGGATCCGGGTGTCGGGGTCTGCGAGCAGGGCGACGACCTCTTCGGGAAGCAGCGCAGCCGCGCCCGGTGCCTCGAGCAGCCCCTCGACGAACCAGACCGGCCGCGACTCCGAATCCGGAACCGGGTGCGGCACCGGCGGCGGGTGCGGCACCGGCGGCGGGTGCGGCACCGGCGGCGGGTGCGGCACCGGCGGCGGGTGCGGCACCGGCGGCGGGTGCCCCACCGGGTGCGGCGCCGGCGGTGGGTGCCCCACCGGGCGCGGCGGCGGCGGGTGCGGTGCGCGAGGTGGGGGGTGGCCGGTCAGGAACGGGTTGGTCTGGGTCTCCAGCCACTGACCCAGGACCATCCCGAGGGTGCGTTCGAGGCTCCCCGCCGTCAGGGTGTCGCCGGTGACCTGCCCCAGGAGGAGGTCGAGCAGGACCTCGTCGACGCGCACGCCACCCGCCGGGGTGGGGTCGTGCCCCGATCGGTCGTTGCCCTCGGCCGCGGCCCTGCCCGGCGCGGCAGCGCCCTGCGGGCGGGGGCGGGTGCACGCGGCGGCGGCGGTGCGCGGGTCGGGGCGGGTGACGAAGGCGTCGCCGGTGCCCGCCCGGACGGGCACGACGAGCTCGACGAGGGTCTCCACGTGCGCGTTGGCCAACACCAGGTCGGCCAGCGCGTCGAGGCGGGCCGCCTCCACGCTGCGCCGCCCCCCACCCTGTCCGCCGCCGGCGGTGGTGGTGGTCCGGGCACGGTCGGCGGCCAGGTACTCCTGGGCCAGGGCGTCCACCGCTGCGAACACGCGCCGGGACAGAGCGTCGGGCACCTCGAGGGTCCAGCGCATCAGCCCGGTCGTGGCCGACGGGCCGACCCTCAGGCCCCGGCGGGACCGGGCGCGAGCCACCCCCCGGATCACGCTCTGCGGGTCGGACCTGACCGCCGCCCTGCGGGCCCGCTCCACCAGCCGCGGCCGGGGCAGGGCCGAGACGTCCGCGCAGTACAGGCGCGCCTCGAACTCGACAAGACGCTCGACGGCCACGTCGGCCGAGGCCGACACCACCGCGTCGACCCGCCACGGCTCGAG
>NZ_BAABGM010000027.1:0-12317 GCF_039541575.1 Fodinibacter luteus
CGGCCTGACCCACACGCCCAACCGAAGGATCAACCTCGTACACCACCCCAGCGGACTTGACCCTCCGCGCTGGACGGCACAGCGCGTAGACATGCCGTGCCGATGCGTCACTGCGCCGCCAGTCCACCTCCCCTTTGCAGCGGCATGAGCGGTCGTGGCGACGGTTAGCCGCTCAAGGCGCCCGGAATCGCCATACTGAACACGGACGAGGTTTGAATGTCGGCCGCGCTCAGGCCCACGCTGGCCAAGTCCGGACCAAGCATGTCTTCGAGAACGGCCCGAAAGTCGGCCTCACCTCGCCAGGCAGACACGAAACGGAAGCCGCTCGCGATCGCGGTCGCTGCAATGAACATGCAGCCCGTGAAAGGAGGCCGTCCTACTGCTTTGCCGCGTTCCTGGGTCAGTGCCTCGACCTGGTACATCTGTTCCGGCGTTGCTCCCGGCACCACGAAATCCACGATGACAGCCACCCTGGCTCCTCTCTACTGGTCGATCCGGGTCCGCGACACTCTTCCAACCCGCTGGCAGACCCGAGCGCATCGATCGCGAACCGCGGCCTGCCCAGCCGTGCCCTAGTGGGCAAGCACCCGGTCCTCGGATCTCATTCAGGGCAGGTGCTGTTCTGAGCGAGTGGCTTCAGGGCTTGCCCAAACGGGCTGCCCTCAAGGAAGAACTCCCTGATGACGTGGATGCGGTCGGACACCGTCTGTGGTGCTGCGACCGCCTGGGCCTGGAAGACCTTGCCGAGACACGACGCGCGGGCATTCGGCTCCTGCGCTGAGGCCGCCGGCCCTGCGATCACAAGCACCAGCGTCCCGATGGCCGCTGCGGTGGACATCCTGAGGGTCATGGAGCGCATTTGAATCTCCCCTACCAAGACGGACCCGCCTGGTCGGGGTCGGTGGCTGATGCTAGCGACGGAACCGTCCTGTTGACTAGAAGCAGGCCGAGCAGCGCTCCACCCCGTCACCTTCCAGAGGGTGCGTCATTTGCCGCCAGTCCAACGACCTTGGGTCTCATCCAGTTGGACTCCCATCACCTATGTCATCGGAGTCTCAGCCAAGCCCGTCGAACGCCCCGGCGCTCGGCGTCCGCTGGCCCGCGACGATCTGATGCAGCGCATCGAAGTCCGCCAGGACGACCTCGGCGGTGACGGTGGTGGGAGTCGGGGCGAACAATGCCGCGGGCAAGCCGGCAGCGTGAGCGGCGAGGACGTCGAGTTCCCGGTCGCCGACGGCCAGGGTCTGGTCGAACCGAAGGTGGTGGCGCTTGATGAGCATGAGAAAGGCTGCCGGGTCGGGTTTGCGTGGGTACTCGTCGTCGTAGCAGCTCACCGTGTCGGCGATCAGGTCAGCCAGTCCGTGCGCAGCCAGGAGGCGGTCCATACCGGAGCGGCGGCGATGGGTGACGATGAGGTTCAGTCCGCCTCGGGCGCAGATCAGCTCGCACACCTCGCGAACACCGGTGAAGGGCGGCTGGTCGTCGGGGGTGACGTTCCCGTAGTGCCGCTCGAACCCGGCCTCGAGCTCCTCCAGAGGAAGTGCGTAGGTCATGGACAGGGTCGAGAGGCAGCCGTCGATGGAGACCAGCGCCATGTCCCTGACCTCCTCGAAACTTGGTGGAACAGCGAGGTCGCCCACCGCGGCCCGCAAGCTGTTGGCGATGGCCGGGTACGTGTCGAACAGCGTTCCGTCGAAGTCCCAGATGAGGTTGCGAATCACGAGGCACCCCGATGCTGGTTGCGTTCGACACGTTGCTTGATCCCGAGGAGCATCTGGCGTTCCATGACAAACCCGACCGGCTCGACCACATGCCACATGACGCTCGTTCCCTTCGTCGGCGGATACGACAGGCGTTGACGGGTCAGGAGCCGCGTTCCCCGTCCGTCGGCTGTCGGCTGCAGCTGCCACTGCCAGGTCGCGATCCCGGTCGAGGAATCCGGGCCGGCCGCGAAGTGCGGCGGGCGTGGGTCGGCACCCACGAGCACCAATGCCGCGACGGAGTCGACCTGGTCGACGCGGAAGCACGGATATCCGGACGGACCCAGACGGATCAGGTCCCCGACAGCGAGCTGCTGACAGTGGGCCAGAATCCGGTCGGCGCTGTGGATGTCGCAGCCCACCAGGTTCTCCAGGCCGTCGAAGCTGTAGAGCCCGCCGCGCCCCTGACCCATCTGAACCAACCAAGGCCACACCTGCTCGGGTGGCGCGGCGACCGTGATCGCCCGGGTGTAGCCCAGCCTGGGCGCTGTCACCAGCTCATCCCCTGGCATGGGCGCCTCAGCCTCGGCATCGGTGGCGCCCCACCGGTTGTAGCGAACTCTGAGCACTGGCGCCGCCAGCATCACCCCCAGAACCTGTGCGCCACCGATGAGCACGTCCACGGCTTTGCTGCGACTCACGGTCCTCCTTCGCTCTGGACAACAAGCCAGGCGGTCCGCCTCCCCGCGACAGGCGAGGCTGTTGAGCGCCAACCCTGAGTTGTCTTCACGGCGCTCCCGCCGGCTGACCGTGCGTGGTCCACCTTCGAAGGCAGAGGTCGCGGCGATGACGCCTAGAGATCCTCCTCCGGCCGAGAAGGTCGCAACCACGGGGTGTGCCTCGGTTCACAAAACAACCGCAGGCCCCAACGCCTCGCAGGCGTTGACCGCGGGAGAGTGGCTTCACAGCTTCGACGGGTGGAGCTGGTTGGCGCCAGCCCGCTCATCGGCTGGCTCGCGAACCCTCAAGATGCGTCGTAGCCGCCAAGGCGTGCGTCACATCGCCGGCCATGCAGCGGACCTCACGCGTTCGGGTCTGCACACCAACCTCATCCACTACGGCTTCGCGCTCGTCGCACCCGTCGTCTATGCGATGGTCGGCCTCGTGCGCGCCCGCGGTGGGTGGCTGGCCAACCTGGCCGGGCTGCTCGCGGTCATCGGGTTGAGCACCCTGCCGGGCCTGGTGCTCCTCGACTTCTTCTCGGTGGCGGTCGCGCTGAGCAGCGACCTCGACGCCGCGGTCGCCATGGAACAGCAGATGGATCAGCTGCCGTTCTTCATCGCCATCGTCGCCCCTGCGTTCATCTCCTCCGTGCTCGCCCTGCCGGTCGCCATCGCGGCGCTGTGGCGGGCGGGCCTCGTCCCCGGATACCTCGTCGCGATCGCGATACTCGCGGCGCTCGCGCCCAATGTCTCGCCAGGGTGGGTCATCGGCTTCGGCATCAACGCCCTGTGGATGCTCGCCGTCGCGGTGATCCTGGCGCGCGTGCCCTTGGCCCGGTGGTACGGAGGCTCGGTGTCGACCGCGGCCGCCGAGGAGCGAGAGGGCGCGCAGGTCTGACTCCGGCTCCCGTCCGTGGCCGTCAGGGCGGCTCCTCGCCAAAGGAGCCGACCTCGCTACGCTTGCCGGGTAAGCGAAGAGATCGCCGTCGCCGCCATCGGAGCAGCAGGTCGAATGGGGTCGGAGGCGTGTCGGGCGGTCGAGGCTGCCGACGGTATGCGGCTGGTCTAGGTATGACGTCGGCGATGATCTCGGTGACCTCTCGGTGCGGAGGTGGTCGTCGAGTTCTCGGTCCCGGATGCCTCGCTCGACAACTGCCTCGGTGGGGCGTCCACGTAGTCGTCGAAACGACGGACTGGGACGTTGAGAGGCTTGAGCGGGTGGCTCCGAGCTCGCGGAGCGCCGGGGGTGGGGGTGCTCATCGCGTCGAACTCGCGATCAGGGCGATCCTCATGAAGGCCTGCACCCCGAGCCAAGTACCAGATGCTTGCGATACGCGGGCTGAGCCTCCAGGTCACAGGCCTGCTGCACTTCGTCGGCTATTGCACTCGTGCAGAGACCTTTTGGCTGCTCGCAGTGGTTGGCGGTTCACTGCATCTCCATGGGGAGGTCCCGTCGCCATCGTGCTGAGGGCCATGAACGCGGTGTTGCGCAGCGTGTATGTGCCGACGGGTACATACGGATGCGGTCTGATGCGGGACAACTTGAGAGTCATTTCAAAGCAGGTTCTGGCGGACGGTCCGCCGGAACTGGAAGGGACTCAGGATGTGGATGTGGATCATCATCGTCAGCGCACTCGTCACGATCGTCCTCCTCGCCAAGGGGATCGACCGCAGTCGCGGCTCGCAGGGCGCCAGCCGCAGCCTTGACCTCCCGGGCATCAAGGACGGACGGCCCAGGCACATCGACACGAATGACGGCTTCAACGGCATGTAGGCCTCTGGCCGCTGCACCCCTCACCAGCGTCATAACCGCCATTGACTCAGTCATCGACAGGGTTCGGGTGCCCCCGGAGCAGGCCAACCTCTCTCTAGACGCGGAGGCGAGGCGGTGCGAGGCTGGCCTGATCGCCACAGGCGAGCCCGCGCGGGAGGTCGACATGTCGCTGCCGAGACTGCTACCAGCACCGTCTCAGCTCCGAGGGGTTCGGCTGCGGCGTTGCCGCTCGCGGATCCGCGGCCTTGGCACCGGGCGCGACACCGTTGACGTGGTGTGAAATCCCGGCAAACCCATCGAGTCTGATCCCGAGGAAGTGATCAATGTGGAAGGAAGTCGTCGTCCGGCGAACCGACAGGCACTACGCGTCGTTGCGGTTGGCGCCACAGCAGCCCTGCTGACGATGTCGCCACAGGCCGTGTCCGCCGCACCCGTCGATGCGTGCGACACCCGGAGCAACAACACGTACCAGAAGCTGCTCGACTGCATGACGGGCGAGGGCGTCACCGAGCACCTCGAGGCGTTCCAGAAGATCGCGGAGAACAACCCCGACCCCGAGTACGGGACGACCCGAGCCGCAGGTACGCCCGGGTACCAGGCCAGCGTCGACTACGTCGCCGGGCTGCTCGAGGACGCCGGGTACACCGTGACGCTGGACCCGGTCGAGATCACGTACGCCTTCATCCCCGAGCTGCGCCAGCTCACGCCGGTCCAGGCGGACTACGAGACCGGGGTCTACTCCGGAAGTGGCGAGGGCGTCGTCACGGGCAACGTCGTCCCGGTCGACATCAACCTCACGCCGCCGCGGGCGAGCACGAGCGGGTGCGACGGAGCCTTCACCGAGGCGGCGGTCGGGTCGCCGATCGTGGCGGACCCCGCCGGGCCGAACGACTTCGCCGGCTTCACTGTCGGGAGCATCGCGCTCATCCAGCGGGGTGGCTGCAGCTTCGCGCTCAAGGCCCTGAACGCAGAGGCAGCCGGCGCGTCCGCCGTCATCATCTTCAACCAGGGGAACACGCCCGACCGCGAGGCGCTGCTCGTCGGCGACGCGACCCCGCCGCCCGGGAGCGCCGATACCGAGATCGGCATCCCCGTCGTCGGCGCCAGCTTCGCGGACGGCTCCGCCCTCGCGCAGCCGGGCTCGACGGCGTACGTCGAGGTGATCACCGAGACCCGCACCGACTACAACGTGATCGCCGAGCTCGAGGGCAAGAACGCGGACAACGTCGTGATGGCCGGGGCGCACCTCGACAGCGTGATCGAGGGACCGGGCATCAACGACAACGGTTCCGGCTCCGCGGCGCTGCTCGAGACCGCGCTGCTCATGGCCAACCTCAATCCGGAGAACACGCTGCGGTTCGCCTGGTGGGCGGGCGAGGAGCAGGGCCTTCTCGGCTCTGCCGACTACGTCGCCGGCCTCTCGCAGGCGGAGCGTGACCGGATCGCGCTGTACATGAACTACGACATGGTCGGCTCGCCGAACTACATCTTCATGGTGTACGACGCCGACGAGTCGACGTTCCCGGCGCCTGACGGTGTGCCGATCCCTTCGGGGTCCGAGGCGATTGAGGACGTGTACGAGTCGTACTACACGGCACTCGGCATCCCGTATGACGACACCGAGTTCTCCGGTCGGAGCGACTACGAGGCGTTCATCCTCGCCGGGATCCCGTCGAGCGGGCTTTTCACGGGTGCAGAGGGGATCAAGACCGAGGAGCAGGAGGGCATCTGGGGAGGCACGGCGGGCGAGCAGTTCGACCCGTGCTACCACGAGGTCTGCGACACGACCGACAACGTCGACCCGCACGCGCTCGACGTCAACAGCGACGTCATCGCGTTCTCCATGCTGACGTTCGCGTACTCGACCGAGTCGGTCAACGGCGTTCCCGGCAAGAACGTGCCCGGTCCGAAGTTCGTGCTTCCTGAGCCCGCGGGCCCCGAAGGCACGTTCGCCGGCGAAGGTGCCGGCGCCGCCTTGCGGGCTCTCGAGTAGCAGCCCTCCGGCAAGAGCTGGGGGTGGCCGGGCTGGGGTCGCCCCCAGCCGGGCCCGGAACCCCTGACCTTCTGCAACGTGGGTCCCAGGCCGTGACCCAGCGAGACTGACCACGGCGACTGGGGCGGCTTCAGGACATGAGGGACGCCTGCGACGGCTCAAAGGAGGTGATCCGCGGCTGATCACGGTCCCCGGCTGTCACGGTCCCCACCGCGCCGAGGGGGAGTAGCCCAGCATCGGCGAGAGCCCGAGCATCCAATCATCGCCAAGTTCCGGATTGATCGAGGTGCCTCTCATCGCCGCGACATGGTGACGGGACTTTGTTCACACACGCTTCGGCCTGCCGGTGCGGTCAACAGGGTCGCCCAGTGCTACAGGGCGCCGCCGCCCGTGCTCCCGCTGTCGCTGTGGCGCGACATCTCCACGCCGATCATGTGCTCGCCGTCGTGCACAGAGGCAGCAATCGTCGCGCCGGGCATCTGCGGCCCTCGCCTCCAGGCCACGACGACCGCGGCGACGATGATCGTCAGTGCGAGCAACAGCAGCCACCACATGTCCGGAGTCCATTCGATCGAGCGTTCTGAAGATATCGTCCTCGGTCCGACCTCACCCGTCCAGCGTGGGGTGCCGTGGGGTTCGGAGTCGGACGCAGGGGGGCTCACACCAAGGGCGCCCACTCCGGAGCAGTCGTCCGCAGTGCCAGGGATCGGGCCCGGAAGCGCGCCGCGACGTGCGTCATTCCGGCCGACGACCCGCAGATCGCGGTCGCCGTCATCGCCAGCCGCCCGTTCACCCTGCCGATCTGCGGCAAAGGAAGACGTTGAGCGTCTTGGGTGTGGCGTGGCACCCTGCGGCGGGTCCCGGTCCCGACAGCTGGCACGCAGACGGCGGCTCGTTCTCGGTCGATCGTGGGTTGGGTTGCCTGGTCCTCACCGCGCACCAGGAGGCGATCACCGAGCGGCTGCGAGACCTGCCCGAGGTGTCCGCGGTGCTGGCGGGGGTGCGCGAGTCGACGATCCATCCTCCATATCGCTGGACGGGCACGTCGTCGGTCTGGCTTTCCACTGCGGCATGGGGGCGAGCACCAGCCAGGTGATGACCGGGGTCGACAAGAACGGACGTGCGCTCGCCCTCCTCGCTGACCTCGACCTTCTCGACGGGGCACGATGACACATCGGTGGTGTTGTCAGATCGGTCGCCCGACGGCCTGAGCGTGCGCGCTGCCCGCGGCATGACCGGATGGCTGCGGCGTTGACCGGGACCTAGGAGCTGGCGCCCTCGGCGACGTCCTTGTAGATGCGCAGCATCCCGCCCCAGGCGTCGGGACCCTCGAAGGTCCTCTGCATTTCGGCCGCGTCGGCGCCGTACGCCTCGAGGTCGCGGTGCACGAGCTCGACGAGGGTGTGCCCGTCCTCCGTCGGCGTGAACGACACGTCGAGGTGGGTGACGAGGTCGGCGTGGTAGGTCCAGTCGGCGCCGACCTGCCAGGTGACCGTGAGGCCGCGGGGTGCGTCCCACGCCGTGACCACGCCGGTGTCCGTCTCCTCGCCGCCCTCGTGCCTGGCGTACCAACGACCACCCACGAACGGCTCGATGATGATCTCCTTGAGCGGCGTCTCACCGATGTGATGGCCCGCCGGCCACCACGAGATCATCTCGTCGGTGAACACCTCGAAGCAGCGCTGCTGGTTCAGGCCCACCGAGACGCTGACGCGCACCGGGCTGATGGTCTGCTGTTGCTGAGTCATCGGTCCTACTCCTTGTTGTCCGTCTGGTCATCGGCGTGCTGGTTCTCTGCGTGCTGGGCGAACGCGACCATGGCCTGCTGCCAGAACCGCTCCAGGTAGGCGCGGAGCGGGGCGAGCCCGGCCGGGTCCACCCGGTAGACCCGGCGGGTCCCTTCCTGGTGGTCCATCACGAGTCCGACCTCCTTGAGCACCTTGAGGTGCTGGGAAACGGCCGGCCGGCTGACCGGCAGCAGCGCGGCGAGCTGCCCCACCGGCTGCGGGCCCTCGAGCAGCAGGTCCAGGATCGCCTGCCGTGTGGGGTCACCCAGCACGGTGAGAAGCATCTTTGCGTTCGTCGTCACTTACCGTAAGTTAGAACTAACGGTATCTCTTGTCAAGGGTCACTCGTGGCGCCCGACCTTCTCGGAGCCAGCCCGGCCCTCTAGGTGATGGGTCGCAGAGTGGCCCAGTCGAAGCCGCTGTCGCCGCCTGACCGTACAGGCGTCCCTACGTCGCCAACGGGCGCATCCAGGTCGGTGGCCGCCGGGCCTTCCGTTACGCCGTCCGGGCAGGCGGATCCGGCGCGTCAACCCGTCGAAGTTGCCGGCCAGCGTCGGAGGCCGCTGGAGAGCGGTCTCGGCCCGCCTGGATGCCGCACAGCTGGGTCGTCTGCTGGCGCGTGGCAGTGGCCGTGGGGTCAGTCGGCTGCGAGCCAATCGATCGCGGCGTCACGCTCCGCACCTGGGAAAGCGCGAACCTCGCCGGGCACTGCCCAGGCGAACATGGACAGACCGTCCCGCATCCACGCGTGATCGGTCACCAACGCGATCCGCTCCCACGCGCTCCACTCGCGAACCCCCATCTGCAGGTCCTGCCACGCCGCGCCCGCCTCCATGCCCTCGAACTCGCCGCCGAAGTCGAGCAGCACCCGGATCTTGCCGCCGTCCGCGCCTGCCGCGGCCAGCGCTGGCTCGAGGACCCCGGTGTAGTCCTCGGCTGTGAGCTTGCCGTTTGCTTGGAACCCCACCACCCCGGTAGGCAAACCATTTAGGACCGTGATCATGGTGCCTCCTGTGACATCCGAGACCTGGACAGCATGAAGGTCGTGCTCGGCTCGCCCTCCCGGCCACGGTACTGCGGGTCGACGTGTTCGTGCCAAAGGCTGCGGGATGCTGCTGGCACAGAGGAATGTGTGCCCGGGGGCGGGACCGGACGGAGTGCGACCCCGAAGATGCCTCTCATCGCAGCCGGACGCATCTGCGGGGACAGCCGTGCTTCGGCTCGAGTCTGCCGGGGTCGGGATGGCGGGCGACGGTGTGACGGCCCGGTCAGCCGAGGAGCTGCCCGGCGGCGCCGCCGAAGATGGTCGCGACGATGGACAGCACGACAATGACGATGCCCACGACGCCGAAGCCGCGGGCGGCTCCGGTCTGGGGGTGGCTTCCGCGGGCCAGACCGCCCAACCAGGCCGCGCCGGCGCCGAGGCTGGCCGGTGCACCGGACCAGAAGAACGGCAGGGTGAGCACGGCGAGGACTCCGAGCACGAACGCGCCGACCTTGGCGCGTTGCGGGTCGCGGGAGAGTGGGATGGCGATCGCCAGCGTGAGCAGGAGGCCGATACCGCCCACTACGGCGGTGCTCTGGATGCTCTCGATGGCTCCGTCGGGTGCGTTCGGGTCGTGGTCGGTGAAGAGGATCTCGCCGACGTGGATGGCGATGCTGAGTAGCGTCGTCAGGGCGAACGCGCCGCCCACCAGGACCGGGGGGGAGAGCCGGGGCTCGGTGGCTTTGGTGGTTGTCGTGGTCATCGTGTTCTCCTTTGGTGCCGGATCCGGGTGGTCCGGATCCATGCCCAAGGTGCCGTCGTGGGTGTCCCGTCGGGTAGGACGTCGACGTCCCGCGCTGTCCCGCGCTGTCCCGAGCCGTCCCGCGGGGGTCCCGGAACGCGCCTGGTTGGAACATCATGGCTGTGTGAGCACCGAGGTTGCCAGCGTGCGGGGGGTATCCGTCGGCGTGGTCGTGGCGGCCGTGTGTACCGGCGTCGGCGCCCTGCCTTTGCTGCAGGGTTTCGCCGATCCCCGGATGCCGACCGGCGCTTTGTACGGGGCCGGCTGGCCGGCGTTCGGGATTGCGGCCGCAGTGCTCTTCGATCGGGGGCAGCAGCCGCGAATCGGAAGGGCCCTTGCGGGGCTCGCGCTCGTCCCGACCGCGATGGTGGCGATTGCCCTGCCGCGGGCGGGTGGGAGCGTGTGGAGCCGGGTCGAGGACCTGTGGGCTGTCGCGGACGTCGTGGTTGTGCTGACCACGCTGGTGACGCTGGCGGCGACGATGGGGTTCGCCCGCGGCCGGGTGCCGCGCCGCCGGCTGTTCTGGCTGCTGGTGTGGTCTGCGGTCGTGCTCGGCACGTTCTTGGTGGCTGACGAAGCGCTCGTCCCGCGCGGGGCTGCCGTCGTCCTGACGCTGGGCATGTGGTCGCTGGCTGGCGTCGTCGCTCGGCTGACGGTCGCGGCCGAGCTGCGGCCCGTGGATGAACCGTTGCGCGATGCCCTGGCAGTCGCGCTCACCGTGGCGACAGGTGCGACGGTGGGGGTGGCGATCCGGCTGGCCGGCATCCGCGCTGGTATCCCCAGTCCGGATCTGGCCGCGGTCGTCGCCGCCGTGTTGGCCACCGCCCTGGCCTGGCCGACCGCGGCCCGGTGGCGGCGGTTCTGGCTCGCGCACCGGTATGGCACCGGAACCCTGACTCCCGCCGACGTCGCCTCGATCACGGCGGACCTGCGTCCGCTGCAGGATCCCCGGGTGCTCCTGGACAAGGCCGCCGAGATGGTGGCCGCGTGCGCCGGGCGTCCCGGCGTGAGGCTCGTGCTGGGCGGGGACAGCCCTGACGTGCCGCCCTTCTGGGTCGAGCGTCCCCTGCTGGTTGCCGGGGAGCGGGTCGGTACGCTGCTGGTCGGATCCGAGAACCCGGAAGGCCCCGAACCGCGTCAGGCACGCACGATCGCGCAGCTGCTCCCGACCCTCGCGCTGGTCTGCCGTGCGGTGGGTCTCGCGGTCGAAGCCGAGCAGGCACGCCAAGGCCTGGCCCGGGAGAGGGACGCCGAACGGGCTCGCATCCTGCGCGACTTGCATGACGGACTCGGTCCGGTGCTGGCCGGGATGAGCATGCGGGTCCAGGCCGAGCTGCGCCGCAGCCCCAGCCCAGTGTTGGCCTCTCTGGCTCCTCAGCTGGCTGAGGCCAGAGCAGATCTGCGCCGGATCGTCTCCGGGCTCACCCCGTCGGCACTGCACGACGCAGACCTGGTCTCCGCCTTGCAGCGGCTGGTCGCAACCTTCGACGGCAACGGGCATCAGGTGGTGCTGCACGTGACGGCCCCTGAACCGCTGCCGCCCGAGGTCACCGTCGCGGTCTATCGCTGCGTGGCCGAAGGCGTCACCAACGCCTTGCGCCACGGCGGCGCCAGTCGTGTCACGGTTCAGGTGATGGCCAATGCCGCCGGCCACGTCACGGTCAACGTGCGTGACGACGGGATCGGCGGTCCGATCGCCCCCGGCGTCGGGTTGACCTCACTGCGACAGCGAGCCGAGCAGATGGGCGGATCCCTGGCTGTCGAACCCTGCGATGCAGGTGGAGCCCTGCTTCATGTGGAGCTGCCGACGAAGGAACCGGCATGACCCGGGTGATGATCATCGACGACCACCCGATCGTGCTGTCGGGGCTGACCGCTCTGATCGAGTCCGACGACGCACTCGAGCTGGTCGCCGCGGCACGCACCGCGGCCGAGGCCATCGCCACCACCACCGAGCCAGACGTGGCAGTGATCGACCTGGAACTGCCCGACGGCGACGGCATCGAGCTCGGTGCCACGTTGAAACGCAGCCGGCCTCACCTGTGCGTGCTCCTGCTCACTATGCACGCCGACGACCAAGCGGTGATCCGCAGCCTGGCTGCCGGGCTCGACGGCTACCTGCTCAAGGACAGCGACCCCAAGGACATCTTGGCAGCCATCCACACCGCCGCGCGGGGTGCCCTCGTCCTCGGTCGGGGCGCCTCTGGCGCGGTTACTGCCGCAGCGGCCCTCGCACCACGCACCGACGCACTCGGCCAGCTCGACACACGGGACCGCGAGATCCTCTCGCTCCTCGCCCAAGGCCTACCCACCTCACAAGTCGCGGCGCGCTTGTTCCTTGCACCTAAGACGGTCCGGAACCGAATCTCGGAGATGCTCGCCAAACTCGGAGTCGCAACGCGCGAAGAAGCGATCGCGCTCGGCAGGGCCGGCGGCCTGGGCCACTCTTGAAACGAACGGGCACGCGATAGGAACTCGAATCGCTGACGTTCGACGGTCAAGTCCGCTGGGGTGGTGTACGAGGTTGATCCTTCGGTTGGGCGTGTGGGTCAGG
>NZ_BAABGM010000028.1:0-5024 GCF_039541575.1 Fodinibacter luteus
GGCCCGCCTCATCCCGCGGACACGCCGTAACCCCACCAGTCACTTTCGTAACAGGCCCTAGCTGGACGGCAGGCGGCTGCCGTTGAGACGCAGTCCGTGAGGTGGAACCCCGCGATGGGGTCCGGGCGCCAGCCCATGGGGGCGGTACGGTCACCCGCCGCCGCCACCCCCGCCGCTTGACGACGGTCCGTGGAAGTCCCCTCTGTACTCCTCATCGGTGCGGCTGTTCATGTTGAAGTCCACGCTGCCACCCGAATTCGACGGGCCACGCCGCCGGTCAACGACCATTGCGATGACCGCCGCAACCGCCACTATGCCAAGGATCCAGAACCAGATCTCCATGGCTAACCCTTCGCCGGTACCGCCGACCCGGGCGTCGGTGGGTACGTCGAGTGTCCGCTCATCCGGTGTGCGTCGTCTAGGCGCTTTGGCGTCGATACTTGCCACCTGTCGTCTTCGGGAAGGGGCCCCGTCCCACCACCAGGCCGGCGGCGATCGTCAGAAGCGCGTGTCGCCTCCCGCATGGTGCGCAGGAGGGGCCTTGGGAAACGGGGTGTGTCGGTCGAGCCCCCCAACCCGCCCCCGCGACTCGCGGCGGTGTCAGGCAGGTAGGACGTCGACTTTCCCGGTGAACCATTGATGCGCATCCAACCAACCAGCCTCCGCCGGCTTACCCCTGGGGTGACGTTCACCCAGCCGACACAGCTCATCACGGAAGTTCCACGAGGGGACCGGGCGTGGCCGGTGCCAGACTGGGTGTCGTGGAGGGCCTGGGCATCGCACCGGCAACGGTTGAGCGCTGGTCGGACCTGGTGACCGTGTTTGGCACCCGCGGTGACCCGTCGTGGTGCTGGTGCCAGTTCTTCCTCACCACCGGCAACCGATACCGCGACTCCGCCGAGCGCAACCGCGCCGATCTGGAGGCGCAGGTGCGCGACGCCAAAGTCCCACCCGGCCTGCTGGCCTACCGCGATGGTGAGCCCATCGGCTGGCTGCAGCTGGGTCCGCGCACGTCCTATCCCCGCGTCACCGGCCAGGCCGCGCTGGCGAAAGTCGTGGGGGATCGCGACGCCGGGGAGCGGGTCTGGCGGACCACATGCTTCGTGGTCAGGGTCGGACATCGCAGACAAGGCGTCGCGGGAGCATTGCTCGCTGCAGGGGTGAAGTATGCCGCGGAGCACGGGGCCGGCGTGCTGGAGGGCCACCCGGTCGACGTCTCGGCCCGTCACGGTCGATCGGCCGGGGCCGCGCTCTACCACGGCACCTTGTCGATGTTCACCCATGCCGGCTTTGTCGAGATCGGCCGCACAGCGCCCACGCGACCGGTGATGCGCCGTCACGTGGGGTGATGCACAAGGACATTGCCTGGGGCCTCGACCAGCGTCCCCGCCGTGGGCAACAGGCGGCGATGAGACGCACATCGGCCACCTGGGGATGTCATCGACTGCTGATAGAACGTCCGGCACGCTGTGGAGCGCCCGCGGCGGCTGCGATAGGCCCACGAGAGGTGCGCCGCGCACCACGAAAGGACAGTTCGTGAACCGCACGGCGATCCTGTTTCACGGAACCGGCGCACATCCCGACGTCGTGTGGCTGCCGTGGCTGCGGCAGCGGCTGACCGAACGCGGCTACACCGTCCAGGTGCCGCACTATCCCGGCCTCAACGTGGAGCCCATCGCCACGTTCCTGCCGAAGTTACTGGCCAACCACAGCTTCGATGCGAACACCGTGCTGGTCGGCCACTCCGGCGGGGCAGCGCTGCTGCTGGCGCTCCTTGAGCACATCGACACCAGGGTGGGTCAGGCCATCCTCGTCGCCGGGTACTGCACCCCGCCCACCACTGAGGACGAACCCGTGCTCCAGCAGGACTACGACTGGGCGGCGATCCGGGCCCATGTTCGCGACCTGTACTTCATCAACTCCCGCGAGGACCCGTACGGCTGCGACGACACGCAAGGTCGGGCCATGTTCGAACGGCTGGGCGGGACCCAGATCGTCCGGGACGACGGCCACTTCGGAGACATCGACCAGCCCTATGAGTCGTTCGAACTCCTCGACCGGCTGATCGACTAACCCCGGAACCCGGCAATAGCAGGACGGTTCGAGCGATCCCGAGTGGCTGGCCGAACGGCAACGCGAAGCCGATCCAGGCCTGTTCTGGGTTCGCGATGGGGCAAGGTGCCTCGCCGCGCGAGAAGAGCATCCTGGCGCAGCTGAGGACCGGGCGCGGCGGGATGGCGGCGGGGTGGCTACTGACAAACCAGCCAGGACTGGGTCTTGCTCGGCGCGTGACCCGTCCGGGTAGGGACGCTGGCCGGGTCAGGACCTTCTGTCCACGTCCTGGACGCTCGACGCGCGTTCGGCCGCGGCCCGTTGTACCGTTCCTGCAGGGGCACTGACAACGTTGTCATCTCGGAGGTTCATCATGGTCATCACCCTTCACCCCACCCGTCGTTGGCGCGCTGTCGCGTTGTTGGTCGTGGCTTTCCTCGCCACGCTCGGCGTGGCGCCGGCCTCGGCGGACACGCCGGAGCACCGCCCGGCCTACCATTTCAGTCCCGCGAAGAACTGGATGAACGACCCCAATGGGCTTGTCTTCCACAAGGGCGTCTATCACCTCTTCTTCCAGTACAACCCGCTCGGCGACGTGTGGGGCAACATGTCCTGGGGGCACGCGACGAGCACCGACCTTGTCCACTGGGACGAGCAGCCGGTCGCCATCCCGTTCGACGCCAACGAGGGGGTGTTCTCCGGTTCGGTGGTGGTCGACACGACGAACAGGTCGGGGTTCGGGACAGCCCAGAACCCCCCTCTGGTGGCGATATACACCAGCGCCTACACGGCCGCCAGCGGCCGCGACGGGATCCAGGCCCAGTCGCTGGCGTACTCGATCGACGACGGCCAGACGTGGACGAAGTACTCGGGCAACCCGGTCATCGACATCGGCTCGCGCGAGTTCCGCGATCCCAAGGTCTTCTGGTACGAGCCCGCCCAGGAGTGGCGGATGGTGGCGGTGATCGCCAACGAGCACAAGGTTCTGATCTGGCGCTCCGCCGACCTTAAGCAGTGGACCCGGCTCTCCGAGTTCGGCCCCCGCGACGCCACCGGGGGCCTGTGGGAGTGCCCGGACCTGTTCCCCCTCGCGGTGGACGGCGACCCGGACAACGTCAAGTGGGTCATGCTCGTCAGCCTCAACCCCGGTGGCATCGCCGGCGGCTCGGGCACCCAGTACTTCGTCGGCGACTTCGACGGTACGACGTTCACGCCCGACGGCCCGGCCACCTACGAGCCTCCCACCGGGACGCTCCTCCAAGGGTTCGAGAACGGGTACTCCGGATGGACCCCGACGGGGACCGCGTTCGGGTCTGAACCGGCATCCGGTTCCCTGCCGGGCCAGCAGCCCGTCACCGGCTTCGTGGGCGAACGCCTCGTCAACAGCTTCATCGAGTTCGACGCCGCCCAAGGCGAGCTGACCTCGCCGGAGTTCACCATCGACCAGCGGTACCTCAACTTCCTCATCGGAGGTGGCCGCCACCCAGCGATCGCCGGTGCGACCCAGGGCGACCCGGGGGGCGAGGTCTTCACCGACTTCGAGGACCTCGACCCGGCGACGCATCTGCCCGACGGATGGAGTGCCACCGGGGACTTCGTCGGCTACGGCGCGACCAGCTCGGGCCTGCCCTACCACCAGGGTGACAAGGTGCTCGACACGTGCGTCGTGCCGGACAAGTGCGACCCCGCCATGGGCACCTTCGTGTCGCCGGAGTTCACCGTGACCAAGGACTACGTCAACCTCCTCATCGCCGGGGGCACGCACCCGCTCGGGACCAGTGGCCCGACCGTCGTGGAGCTCGTCTCGGGCGAAGTGGTCGTCGGGTCGGTGACCGGCAACAACTCCGGTGAGATGGACTGGCGCCACATCGACGCCAGGGCGGTGGTGGGCCAGCAGGCCCGGATCGTCGTCCGCGACGACCACAGTGGTGGCGACTGGGGACACCTGATGGTGGACGACATCCGGTTCTCTGACACGGCAGCCGGCCCGCGCGACACCCAGACCACCGTTAACCTCGTCGTCGACGGCGAGGTCGTGCGCTCGAGCACGGGATCAGACAGCGAAGCCCTCGACTGGGCCTCGTGGGACCTCAGCGACCTGCAGGGTCGCACCGCGCAGATCACGGTGGTCGACCACAGCTCCGGTGGGTGGGGGCACATCCTCGCCGACCAGTTCATGCTCGCCTCGGCGCCGGCCAAGAGCGGGACCGACCGTGCCAGCTGGGTCGACTTCGGACGCGACAACTACGCCGGAGTGACATTCAACGGGTTGCCCGATAACCAGCGCACCTTCATCGGCTGGATGAACAACTGGCAGTACGCCGGCGACGTGCCCACCGACCCGTGGCGCGGCCAGATGACGATGCCCCGCAGGCTGTCCCTCGTCACGACCGAGACGGGACCGCGCCTCCGCCAGACGCCGGTCCCGGGACTCGATGCGGTGACCGTGAACCGTGACAAGCAGCAAGCCAAGATGCGTCCGGTCGAGGCCGGTGTGACCCCGACCGGGATCGGCGCGACGGTGGCACGGGTCGAGGTCCGCGTCGCCCTAGGCTCGGCGTCCGAGGCGGGCGTCGTGCTGCGGCGCAGCGCCGACGGTACCGTCGGCACCAAGGTCGGGGTCCGTCGCGACGGCACGCTGGTCGTCGACCGGACGCACAGCGGCAACGTGAGGTTCAACCCCCTCTTCCCCAGCGTCGAGGAGGCACCGGTGAGGGTGCGCGAGGGTGAGGTGACGTTCACGGCATACCTGGACCGCAGCTCGGTCGAGGTGCTCGCCCAGGGCGGTCAGGTCTCCATGACCGACCTCATCTACCCGCCGTCCTCGGCGACGGGTGTCGCGGCCTACTCGATCGGCGGGACCGCCAAGGCTGTCGACATCAAGGTCACGCCCATCCGCCCCTGACCAGGCCTAGGGCCTGTTACGAAAGTGACTGGTGGGGTTACGGCGTGTCCGCGGGATGAGGCGGGCC
>NZ_BAABGM010000029.1:0-3228 GCF_039541575.1 Fodinibacter luteus
CGCCTACGTGGGAGGCACGCGCTCACTCAGGTCCGTCGTACACCACTCTGCCGGACTCCACTTCGTCGACCGACAGTCGCTCCTTGCCCTTGGCGCCGCGCTCCTCGTCCGCATCAACGTGACAACTCGCTGCAGCATCCCTTCGTCGTGGGCCGGCATACCCGTGGTCTTGTGGTCTGGCCGCCATGGCTCGTCGGCGCCACACTAGGTGGATGGACTACGACGAGGCCGCCGATCGACTAGTCACCGAGGCGAGGGAACTCGGTCTTGATGTCGTGCGGATCGACCCTGCGGTGGAGATCCACAGCGCCGAAGACATCACCCTGGTGAATCCGACCGGCTCCACGCTCGGCTTCATCGTCAAGGACATCACCTCGGGGCGGCACCACTTCGTCCCCATCGACGGGCCGCTCAGGCCATCGCCGGGATCGGGTGGGCCAGAACCCACGGACCCCCCGCCCGGGCCGGTCGTGATCTTCCGGTCCTTCTGCCCTGCGCAGCATGACGAGAGATTCGGCGGCACGCTGGTCGAGGGGAACTGGTGGGGCGCCGAGCACTCAACCTTGGGGGACGCCGAGTCCGAGGCCGGAAACCACAACGCCACCACCGGCCACGCCGCATTCGCGAAGCGGTTCATCGAGGCATGAACTGAGGGCCTGATAGCGACCGCCTGTAGCTAGTGGTGTGTGTCTGTGAAATAGCAAGGGTATTCGCGTGGTGTTGGATCATGCCTCGACCTGCTGCTCCTGCCCTGGTGATGACGCCTGCGCAGCGCGAAGAGCTGATCGCGCTGTCGCGGTCGACGAGTCGGCCGCATCGGGTGGTGCGTCAGGCCAGGGGCCTGCTGTTGGCTGCCGACGGTCTGGCGAACGCGGAGATAGCGCGCCGCTGCGAGGTCGATGCCGATACGGTGCGTCGCTGGCGCACCCGGTTCCAGGCCGAGGGCACGGCTGGGGTCGGGGTGATCGCCAAGGGTCGCGGTCGTAAGCCGTCGCTGCCACCGGGAACGGTCGAGGAGGTGCTGCGCCTGACCCACAGCGAGAGGCCGCCGGACACCTCGACTCACTGGTCGACCCGTTCCATGGCCGCTCGGCTGGGGATCGGTAAGGATGCGGTGGCGAAGATCTGGTCGGATCACAACCTCAAGCCGTGGCGGGTCGAGACGTTCAAGGTCAGCACCGACCCCCGGTTCGAGGAGAAGCTCGTCGATGTCGTGGGCCTGTACCTGAATCCGCCCGCGCGCGCGGTGGTGTTCCCCTACGACGAGAAGACCCAATGCCAGGCGCTGGACCGCACCCAGCCCTCATTGCCGATGAAGCCTGGCCGTGCCGGCACGATGACCCACGACGACAAACGCAACGGCACCATCGACTTGTTCGCTGCGATGAACATCGCCACTGGCCAGGTTCTCACCGGACTCAACAAGGGTCACACCGGCGCCGACATCTTGAGGTTCTTCAAACAGATCGACGCGGCCGTGCCGCGCGCTCTGGCGGTGCATGTCGTCCTGGACAACCTGTCTGCGCACTCCACCCCCGAGATCAAGAAGTGGCTGGCCCACCGCGACCGACGGCGATGGCACCTGCATTTCACGCCGACCTCGAGCTCTTGGCTCAACCTGATCGAACGATGGTTCAAGGAACTGACCGACCGCCGCTTACGCCGCGGCACCTTCACCAGCGTCACCGAGCTCTCCGAGGCGATCACCACTTGGGCCGAGCACTGGAACGCAGACCCCAAGCCCTTCATCTGGAAAGCCACCGCCGACGAGATCATCGCCAAGGTCCAACGCGGACGGGAATCCCTCCGCCAGATCAATTCACAGACGGACCACTAGCCGCCTGACCGGGACCCACCCTTGGGTGGGCGCAACGCCTATGCAGGGTCCGGTCGATGCCAGTGTGCTCCGGTGTGGTGCGGCTCGATGGGAGGGACCGTCGCAGGTTCCGTGCGTGCAGGTAGGTCATCACGATGAGCAGGGGTGCGTGGATGGCTGGGATGCGGTGTGCGAACCATGTTGGAAGGTAGATGTCTGTCACCGAGCCGCGCTCGGCACCGTAGCGTTCGGCAAGCTCGGTCAACGGGCACCGGAACCCGTTGGCGGAGAACACGAGCGACTCGCCGGCGATGACGGCGGCGGCGAGGCCGACCCGTTTGTTGGTGCGCCCCGCCATGCCGGCGACGAGGACGTACAGCACGCACGACTCGATGGACACCCAGGCGAGTGTGTGCACGACCTTGATCGCCACGACGACATTCGGTCTCGGCCGCCCTGTCCGAGCCGGACGGCTGGCGTCAGGTCGTGGTCGCCACGGACTCCATGGGGGAAGGGGTCGTCCTGGCGTCGACATGAGCGTCCTCCCGTTCCGCGCGTGCCTTGATCCCGGTGAGCATCCCGGTCTCCATGTAGTGGTGCAGGGGGTCTGCGACGAAGAAGTCCAGCGCGCGGAGGGCGAAGTCGACGCCGGGGACCCGCAGCACGGCGCACCGGATCAGCTGCGGCAGCGGCCCGGCATCCGGACTGATGGCATGTGCGGCAGGTGCGATGAACCCCATCCCGCGGTAGCGGGTGATGAGCCGTGTCCTGCCCCCCGGGAGGACACGCAGCACGAACGTCTCCTGGGCGACCAGGTGCTCGAACGGCTTGACCTCCCAGACGGTCGCGAATGCGCCGGCACCCATGGGCACGGTGTCGCCCACCTCCAACGATCCCAGCTCCGGATGGATGCGGGTCGCCGAATGCATCCCCTCGACGTACCTGGCGCGGCACATGAGCCGCTCAACCCAATCGTGGCTGTAGAACCCCGCCCGACCGATCCCCATCTGCATCAGCCAGGGCCACACCCGCTCCGGTGGCGCATCGATGGTGACCGCTCGGGTGCTCTGCATGCGCGGGGTCGGCGTGCGGTCATCGCCGGGCAAGCTCTCACCCACCTCCTGGTCGGTCGCGCCCCACCGCAGCATCCGCGGTCTCCACACCAGGTACGCGCCGACCTCGGCGGCGACGGCGCCTCCCGCCAACCACCACAACGTCCGGCGGCTCATCTGTGAGCACCTCACTCCGAAGAACACGGCCGAAGCCACCACCTCCAAGAGTACGCCCGGCCCCACTGGGCGCCCGGGGGCAAGGCGCCCTCACCGCGCCAACCGGGTGGTCGCTCCGCGCAGTGGAGTCCGGCAGAGTGGTGTACGACGGACCTGAGTGAGCGCGTGCCTCCCACGTAGGCG
>NZ_BAABGM010000030.1:0-907 GCF_039541575.1 Fodinibacter luteus
GATGCCGGCAGCGGAGAACCTCTAATGAGAACTGCCGGTTACACCGTTGATCTGACAGACCCAGGCTGCAGGGTGAGCCGCGAGCGGCGCGCGGCGGTATGACGCACGCGAATGCTGCAGGGGCATGCGTTCGCGGGAGCTACCTGGCGCCCGGGCCTGCAGCAGCGGTTCTCCCTCGGTTGACCACGACTTCGACCGGTGCTGGACTGCGACCATGATCGGCCTCGCAGGCCCCGCCCCGACGATTCGCACCGCGGTGCCGGCGGATCTCCCGGAACTGCGGCGGGTGTTCCGTGCTGCCTCGTTGTCCAACCCTGGGGACGCTCCTCTGTTGCTGGCCCACCCCGAGTTCCTGGACTTCACCGGGGATGGAGTCGCCGCCGGTCGCACCCGGGTGGCGGAGGGCGACGCGCAGGGCGTGGGCAGGATCCTGGGTTTCGCGACTGTGGCCGACGTTGACGCCGGCGACGGTGAGCTCGAGGACCTGTTCGTCGATCCGCAGTGGCACCGACGCGGTATCGCCGACAGGCTCCTCCGGGACGCCGTCGAGGCGTTGCGAGAGTCGGGACGTCGCCGCTTGTGGGTTGTCGGAAATCCCCAAGCGCTGGCCTTCTACAGGGCCGTCGGGTTCACGGGCGGCGAGTCGGTGGCCACCGAGCTCGGTGTTGGGCTACGCCTGCACCTCGACGTGTAGATCCGCCAGGGTCGTGCCGGCTCGCTGCCGAAAGAACGCACCTCACCCACGGGTCCTCCTCGCGGAGGGCTCGCGCTGGTGGTGCGAACTCTTGCGCTAACGCGGGACCGGCGGGACTGGTAGTGGAGTCCGGCAGAGTGGTGTACGACCAACCTGAGTGAGCGCGTGCCTCCCACGTAGGCGCGGCCACCGGGTGGATCCTTCGAGTGATCT
>NZ_BAABGM010000031.1:0-23549 GCF_039541575.1 Fodinibacter luteus
ACTCCCGGCGGGCAACCTGCGCCACCGCACCGTCCTGCACCGCGCTCACCGTGTTCACCAGCACCTGACAGGCCGCCACCACCGCCACCCACTCGCCCCGCCCACCACCGGCCGCCGCCGCGGCCACCGCCTCCACGACCTGACCCGCCCGGGCCACCACGTCAGGAACGGGGCCACCACGACCCCCGGCGGCACCGTCCCCGGCAGCCGGGGAGCCGGTGACGTCACCAGCGGCACGTGAGCGCGCGGCATCCAGCGCGCTCGCACCCCGAACCGGCGCCGCACCCTCCGCGTGACCGACCACCTCGCCCCCTTCCCCGTGACCCCACTCTACCCGCGCAACATGATTCGAACAAGTGTTCCACAGGCTCGGATTCCGCTGTCAGCGAACAGGACTCGAGGCGACACCCGGGTCGAACGGCAGGCGCACGCCGACCCGAGCGGTATCACCTCGACCCGCCCGAACGGGCCGGTCACCGCACCGCCGGACACCCGCAGGGCGCCGAGGGCTCAGCCCTCTGTGTCGTGCTCCACCACGGGGACCGGCGGCGGGGCGTCGATGCCCGCCTCCTTGCGCTGCTCGGCGGTGATCGGCGCCGGCGCGTCCGTCAGGGGGTCGTAGCCGCCGCCGGACTTCGGGAAGGCGATGACGTCGCGGATCGAGTCGAAGCCGCCGAGCAGCATGACGATGCGGTCCCAGCCGAACGCGATGCCACCGTGCGGCGGGGCGCCGAACGCGAACGCGTCGAGCAGGAAGCCGAACTTCTCCTGCGCCTCCTCCGGCGCCAGGCCCATGACCTTGAAGACCCGCTCCTGCACGTCGCGGCGGTGGATACGGATCGACCCGCCGCCGATCTCGTGGCCGTTGCACACCATGTCGTAGGCGTAGGCGAGAGCCGGGCCGGGGTCGGTGTCGAAGGTGTCGAGGAACTCCGCCTTCGGCGAGGTGAAGGCGTGGTGCACCGCGGTCCACGCCCCGGCGCCGACGGCCACGTCCCCGGCCGCGACGGCATCCGCGGTCGGCTCGAACAACGGGGCGTCGACGACCCACAGGAAGCTCCACGCCGACTCGTCGACGAGGCCGCACCGCCGGCCGATCTCGAGGCGGGCCGCGCCGAGCAGCGCCCGCGAGGACTTCGTGGCGCCGGCGGCGAAGAAGACGCAGTCGCCCGGCTGCGCACCCACGTGCTCCGCGAGCCCGGCGAGCTCGGCCTCGGACAGGTTCTTCGCGACCGGGCCGGTGAGGGTGCCGTCCTCCTGGACGAGGACGTAGGCCAGACCCCGGGCCCCACGCTGCTTGGCCCACTCCTGCCAGGCGTCGAGCTGCTTGCGCGGCTGGCTCGCGCCGCCGGGCATGACGACACCGCCGACGTACTCCGCCTGGAAGACGCGGAACGGCGTGTCGGCGAAGTACTCGGTGCACTCGACGAGCTCGGTGCCGAAGCGCAGGTCGGGCTTGTCGGTGCCGAAGCGCCGCATCGCCTCGGCGTAGGTCAGCTTCGGGAACGGGGTGGGCAGCTCGACCCCGATGAGCTCCCAGATCTCACGGACGACCGCCTCCCCGAGCTCGAGCACGTCGGACTGCTCGACGAAGCTCATCTCGATGTCGAGCTGGGTGAACTCGGGCTGTCGGTCGGCGCGGAAGTCCTCGTCGCGGTAGCAGCGGGCGATCTGGTAGTAGCGCTCCATGCCGGCGACCATGAGCAGCTGCTTGAACAGCTGCGGGCTCTGCGGGAGGGCGTACCACGTGCCGGGCGCGAGGCGGGCCGGCACGAGGAAGTCACGGGCACCCTCGGGGGTCGAGCGGGTCAGCGTCGGGGTCTCGATCTCGACGAAGTCGCGCTCCCCGAGCACTCGCCGGGCGGCCGCGTTGACCTTCGACCGCAACCGGATGGCGTGCCCCGCCGAGTGGATGCCGGGGCGGCGCAGGTCGAGGTACCGGTGCTTGAGCCGGGCCTCCTCACCCACGGCGACGCGCTCGTCGACCTGGAAGGGCAGCGGGGCGGCGGGGTTGAGCACCTCGATGAGCGACGCGACGACCTCGACCTCCCCGGTCGGCAGGTCGGGGTTGACGTTGCGCTCCTCACGGGCGGTGACCTCGCCGACGACCTTGACGACGAACTCGCTGCGCAGCTCGTGGGCGGCCCCGGTGAGCACCTCGTCCCGGGCGACGACCTGGACGATGCCGCTCGCGTCCCGCAGGTCGATGAAGGCCACCCCGCCGTGGTCCCGCCGCTTCGCCACCCACCCGGTGAGGGTCACGGTCTGGCCGGTGTGGGCGGCACGCAGGGTGCCGGCCTCGTGGGTGCGGAGCACGGGCGGTCCTTCGAGTCGGTGTCAGGGAGGTGAGGATGCCGGGAGCCCGCCGGCCGCGTGCGGCCGCCGGTCCCCGGGCCGGCCCAGTCTACGGAGGTCACGACGCCGCTCCGAACGGGTCACTGGCTCACCCGCGAAGTCAGGAGAACTTCGCCGACTCAGGGCGGTATACGCCCCTGACTCGGCGAGAACCTCCTGAGTGCGCGAGGTCATCAGGACGTTGCGGGCGAGCGGGCCGGGAGCAGGCAGAGCTCGTTGCCCGAGGGGTCGGCGAGGACGGTCCACGGCAGCTCCCCCCAGTCGGGGTCGAGCACCCGCCCGCCGAGCTCGGCGACGCGCGCGAGCACCGCGTCCGGGTCGTCGCCCTCCTCGAGGCGGATGTCGAGGTGGAGCCGGTTCTTCACCTCGCCCTTGGGTGCCGCCTCACGGCACAGCTCGAGGAGCGGTCCGTGGCCGGACGGGTGCCTGAGGGCCGCCGGCATCGCCGACCCGACCGGCACCCAGCCCGACAGCTCGGCCCAGAAGCCGGCATCGCGGTCCGGGTCGGCGCTGTCGAGCGGCAGCGCCGCGACCGGCCCGGACACGGCGTACTCCGGGCGGCCCTCCATGACGCAGAACGGGTTGCCCTCCGGGTCGGCGAGGACGACCCACGGGACGTCGCCCTGACCGATGTCGAGGTGGCTCGCGCCCAGGCTCAGGGCCCGCTCGACGACCACGGCCTGGCGGTGCCCGCCGGCGAGGTCGAGGTGGAGCCTGGGGTGGGCGTCGACCGGCTCGGGGACGCGCGCGAGGCACAGGTCGAGCACGGGGCCGTCGGCGACGGCGAGCCGGGTCTCGAACAGGTCCGGGTCGTCGGTGAGCGTCGTGCCCCCGAGCAGGGCCTCCCAGAAGCGCCCCAGGGTGCGCGGGTCCCGGGCGTCCAGGGCGATGTTCTCGAGGTACATGGTTCCGGGATACCACGCCCGGCTGCCGCACGATTGCCGTCGTGGCGCTCCTTCGTGCGACGCTGGTGGCCTCCCCGCGGCGCGCGCCGGGTGCCACGGGGACCCGCCACGGACGACGCGCACGACATCCTCCCGAGCCCGGAGCACGATGAGCACTCCCATCCCCCGCCGCACGGCCCTCCGGTCGGCCGTTGCCGTGCTCGGCGTCGCCGCGGCCGCGAGCGCTGCCGGGTGCACGGCATCCGGTGACGACGACCCCACCGCGAGCGGCGGGTCGGGCCGCGGGGCGGACGACGGTGACTCCGGGCGTCACGCGGTGAGGGCGCAGCCGGCCGGGACCGTCGGCGTCGTCGACCCCGGGTCCGGCGACGTCGCGGCGTGGGCACTCCTGGCCTCGCGGGCGCTCATCGAGCACGCGAGCACGGTCGTCGTCGCGTCCGGCCACGACGCGGACCTCGAGGCGGGCGGTGCCGCTGCCCGCCGGCTGGGCGTCCCGCTCCTCGTGGCGGGCGAGGGCCTCGCCGACGAGCTCGACCGGCTCGGGACCCGCACGGTGCTGCGGTACTCGTCGGCGGCCGACGGCGCGACGCAAGGCGGCGCGACCCAGGGCGGCGCCACCCCCTCGCCGGGAGGGTCGGTATCCCCGACCCCCGTGCCGAGCGAGCTCGGCGACCGCGAGGTGCTACCCGGCACGGGTCCCGACGACCTGCCCGAGATCCCCGGTCTGCCGCTCCCGACCCCCGAGCCGGGCCCGGTCGTGCTCGTCGTCGAGGGTGCGAGTGTCCCGCCCGTGGTCGAACCCACCCTTGCCGCGGTGGGCGCGCAGCGGGTCGCCGTCCCGGGCACCGACCCCCGCGCGTCCGACGGCAGCCGCGACGCCGTGCGCCGCAGCCCCGAGGCGTCCGTGCTCGCGGTCGGTGCGGGCTTCGGCAGCGCCGAGCGGCTCGCCCAGCGGGTGCGCACGGCTCGGCGTGCGACCGAGCTGCCCGGCGGCGGCGTGCTGCCCTTCCCCGAACGCCGGATGGTCGCGCTCTACGGTCACCCGGAGACGGCCTCGCTCGGGATGCTCGGCGAGCAGTCGCCGGCGGAGTCGGTCCGGCGTGCCAAGGCCCTCGCCGACGAGTACGCCGCCCTCACCGACACCCCGGTGGTCCCGGCCTTCGAGATCATCGCGACGGTGGCCTCGGTGTCCGCTCAGCGGGATCGCTCCTACTCGCGACGCACTCCCGTCGAGACCCTGCTCCCCCTCGTCGAGGCCGCCGAGGAGGCAGGGGTCTACGTCGTCCTCGACCTGCAGCCGGGGCGCACCGACTTCCTGACCCAGGCCCGCCACTACGAGGAGCTCCTGCGCCGGCCGTGGGTGGGGCTGGCGCTCGACCCCGAGTGGCGGCTGAAGCCGAACCAGAAGCACCTGGCGCAGATCGGGTCGGTCGGGGTCGACGAGGTGAACCGGGTCGGGGCGTGGCTCGCCGCTCTCGTGCGCGAGCACGACCTGCCGCCGAAGGTGCTCACCCTCCACCAGTTCCGGCGCTCGATGATCCGCGGCCGTGAGCGCCTCGACACCTCGCTCGACGAGGTGCAGTGGCTCGTCCACGCCGACGGGCAGGGTGATCAGGGAGCCAAGCAGGCGACCTGGGCCGCCCTGCGGCGGGACCTGCCGGAGGGGGTGTGGCTCGGGTGGAAGAACTTCGAGGACGAGGACGCCCCGATGCTCACCCCGCAGCAGACCATGGCACAGGTCAGCCCGACCCCGTGGTTCGTCTCCTACCAGTGACCCGAGCCACGACCAGCCGAGCCGGGCGGGAGGAATCGTGGCGTCACTCGACGACGAGGTCCTCCCCGTCGACAGTCACCCCGCCGCGGTGCAGCGGCCAGGCCCTGGTCAGGGCGCGGTAGAACGCATCCAGTCCCGGCACCTTGGCGAAACCGCCCTGTGGCCCACGCACCATCGCGCCGGTCGTGACGTCGTACGCCGCCGCGTGCCACGGGCAGACGAGACACCCCTGCTCGTCGATGCTGCCCTCGGCGAGGTCGGCGCGCAGGTGCCGGCACCGGCGCCCGACCGCGAAGTACTCACCGTTGTTGCCGACCGCATGGTCCCCCACGCCGGTGACCGAACCCGGGGGGACGTCGGCGGCTGGGATCCTGGTCGTGGCCATGGCGGGCCCCTCTCGAGTCGGCTCCACCCCAGTGTCGCCGACCCGGCACCGCCGCGTCGAGGGCACCGCAGGGGTCAGCGGCCGAGCACCTCGCGCCCACCGGGGTCGCGGGCGGGGTCGTGCGCGGGCAGCGCGTCGAGCGCCCACTCCGAGCGCTTCCACTCGGGGACGGGCGTCGGGCAGTCGGGCCGGGGGACGAAGCGCGAGCGGCGCACGAGCGTGTAGCGGTGGATGTACCTCGGGCAGTTCGGGTACACCGCACGAGCCCGCACCCGGACGACGAACTGCGCCTCGGGGTGGTCCGCGAGCAGCGGGTCGTCGGGGTCGATGCTCGCGACGCCGTCGAGGCGCAGCCGGTGCCCGCGCTCGAGGTCGACGAAGAGCATCCCGACCGCGGGGTTGACGAGGACGTTGCCGGCCGAGAGGTACATGCCGTTCCCGTCGTAGCTCGGGAAGGCCGCCGTGTGCGGGTCGAGGACGCGCACGAACCCCGGCTCGCCGCCCTTGTAGGAGCAGGTCGGCCGGCCCTGCGCGTCGGCCGTGGCGAGGAAGAACATGTCGCGGGCCTCGATGAAGGCACGGTCGGCCTCACCGATGGCGTCGCCGACGAGGAGGCCGTCGATCCGGTCGGCGAGGGCCCGCGTGTCGAAGCGGTCCTGCAGCTCGCGACTGCCCGCGTGGAACCCGGCCGGCATCCGTGCCCCTACGGTGCGGGCGTCGGCTTGACCGGTGTGCGGAGCCACTCCTCGAAGAGGTCGTCGAGGTCCTGTCCGGAGACCTCCTCGTAGACCTCCTGGAAGTCCGCCGTCGTCGCCGTGCCGTCGTCGTACAGCTCGACCCACCGCCGGGCACCCTCGAAGAACGCCTCGTCACCGACAGTGCGCCGCAGCTCGTGCAGCGTGGCGGCGCCGCGCTCGTAGACCGCGTCGGCGAAGAGCCCCAAGGGGCCGGGGTCCGCGACGACGACGTCCCAGAGCGGGTCGTCCGCGGGGGTGGACATCACGTCCTCGAAGCTGTCCTGGGCGGTGCGGCCGCCGTCGTGCTCGTCCCAGAGCCACGACGCGTACGTGGCCCAGCCCTCGTTGAGCCAGATGTGCTGCCAGTCGGCGGGGCTCACGGCGTTGCCGAGCCACTGGTGGGCCAGCTCGTGGGCGACGGTGCCCTCCCGGGCGACCCGCGAGTAGACGGGCCGGGTCTGGGTCTCGAGGGCGTAGCCGACGCTGTCGTCGTCGACGATGGACCCGTACGAGTTGAACGGGTAGGGGCCGAAGACGCCCTCGAAGTAGGCGATCATGTCGCGCTGCCGGGCCAGGCTCGCCTCGGTCGTGGCGAGGTTGGGCGCCGTGAGTGCGTCGTCGACGGCGTCGATGATCGGCAGCCCCGCCGCCTCGGACATCCGCAGGTCGTAGTCACCCACGGAAGCAGTCGTGAGGTAGCTCGCCTGCTCGTCGGGCGCGTCCCAGAACCAGGTCGTGCGGCCGTTCGTGGTCTTGGGGTCACGGGCCGGCAGGCCGTTGGCCACCGCGACCTTGCCCTCGGGGACGGTGATCTCGAAGGAGTACGTCGCCTTGTCGGTCGGGTGGTCGCTCACGGGGTACCACGTCATCGAGCCCTCAGGTTCGCTCACCACCATGGCGCCGTCGCGGGTCGTCACCCACCCGTAGAGGAACCCCTCGATGTCCGTGGGCCGCACCGTGGTCCCGGCGTAGGTCACGACGACCTCGGCTGTCTCGCCCTTCCTGAGCTTGGGCCGCGGCTGCACGGTGAGCTCCCACCGGCGGTTCGCGTCGTCCTGCACGTGCCAGTAGGCCGCCCCCTCGACCTGCGTCCCCGGGGCGGGTGGCTGGATGCCGGTTGCGGGCTTGCCGTTGACGGTCACCGCCGTGACGGACATCCCGCGCAGGTCGAGGTTGAACCGGTCGAGGTTCGCCGTGGCGACGAGGTCGATCGTCGCGACGCCGGCGAGCTGCCCCTGAAGGGGAGCGGGAGCCGGGGCGGGAGGGGTGTAGTCGATGTCGAGGTCGTAGTGCCGCACGTCATAGCCGCCGTTGCCCGCGTACGGGAAGTAGGAGTCGCCCGCACCGGCCGCACCCGCGGCGAAGCGAGGCTTCCCGGGGTCGCCCGGAGCCGCGGACGCCAGGCCGGAGAGGCCGAGAAGACCCACCACGGCGACGGCCGCCACCGCGGCTCGACGGAACCCATTCGCAGCACCGGTCATGGCATCTCCCCTGTTCGTCGTGCCGGGAAGTATCGCAGGGGAGGCGGCCCGCTGAGAAGACCCCGGTGCCGGCCTACCCGCCGTCGAGGTAGACCCAGCGCCCGGCCCGTCGCACGAACCGGCTCCGCTCGTGCAGCTCCCCGCGGCGCACCGGCCCGTCGTCGACGCTCACCCACCGGGCCCGGAACTCGACGACGCCCTCGGTGTCGTCCACGCTCCCCGCCCCGACGGCCACCACCTCGAGGCCCTCCCAGCGCACCCGGGGGTCGGGGCGGGTGTCGTCAGGCCGGGTGCGCGGGTGCCACGTGCGGAACAGGTGGTCGCCGGCACCGAGGGCGTAGGCCGTGTAGCGCGAGCGCATGAGGGCCTCAGCGGTGGTGGGGGTGCGCTCACCTGACACGACCGGTCCGCAGCACGCCGACAGGGCGGCCCCGCGGGGCACCCCTCCGCAGGGGCACGTGCCGGATGCCGGACCGCTCCCGGTGCCGAAGCCGGACCCGGGCACCGTCAGCCGCCCCGCCGCGGCCTGGTCGGCCACGGTTCGTCGACCGACCTCGTTCCCGCCCAGCCTCGTTCACGCAGCCGCGCCGCCGCGAGCGCCGACACCATGAGCGTGCCGTTGTGCACGTGGCCGGCCAGCACCGCCTCGACGACCTCGTCGAGCGCGACGCGACGCACCGGCATCCCCAGCTCCTCCGCGTCACGCTCGTGGCGCTCGTCGTCGGGCACCGGGCGCAGGTCACGGGCGAGGAAGACGCGCACCGACTCGCTCGACCCGCCCGAGCTGGCGTAGTGGTCGAGCAACAGGTGCCACTCCCCCGCGAGGAGGTCGGCCTCCTCCATGAGCTCCCGGGCCGCGGTGAGGTGCGGCGGCTCGCCGTCGACGTCGAGCAGGCCGGCGGGCAGCTCCCACTCGAAGGCGCCGACCGGGTGCCGGTACTGCTGCACGACGACGACCCGGTCGTCGTCGTCGAGGGCCAGCACGGCGACGGCGCCGGTGTGGTCGACGAAGTCGCGCGTCACGACACCACCGTCGCCGAGGTCGACCTCCTCGCTCACGACGTCCCAGACGCGACCGGTGAACGCCGATGCCCTCGACAGCACGGGCCGGCGCTCGAGGCGGTCGCGCAGCGGCTCAGGCATGCGCCTCGGCGGGCTCGTGGTGGCGGGGCCGCTCGACCTCGACGAGCCGCGACGCCCGCTGCTGCTCGATCGCCGCCCCGACGAGGCCGGCGAAGAGGGGGTGCGCCCGCGTCGGGCGCGACTTGAACTCGGGGTGGGCCTGGGTCGCGACGTAGTAGGGGTGGACGTCGGCCGGCAGCTCGACGAACTCGACGAGGCCGAGGTCGGGGTGCGAGCCGCTGATGACGAGCCCCGCCGCCTCGAGCGCGCCGCGGTAGGCCTCGTTGACCTCGTAGCGGTGGCGGTGCCGCTCGTCGGCGGTCGTCGCGCCGTAGGCGGTCGCGACGACCGACCCCTCGAGGAGCCGGGCGGTCTGGCTGCCGAGGCGCATCGTGCCGCCGAGGTCTCCGGCGCCGTCGACGAAGGCCTTCTGCTCCTCCATCGTCGCGATGACGGGCGCGGCGGTCCCCGGGTCGAACTCGGTCGAGCTCGCGCCCTCGATGCCGGCGACGGCCCGGGCGTACTCGATGACCATGCACTGCAGGCCCAGGCAGATGCCGAGGGTCGGCACGAGGTGGGTGCGCGCCCAGCGCAGCGCGCCGACCTTACCCTCGATGCCACGCACCCCGAAACCGCCCGGGACGAGCACGGCATCCACCCCGCCGAGCGCCCGCTGCGCGCCCGCCTCGGTGTCGCAGCTGTCCGAGGGCACCCACCGGATCCGGACCTTCGCGTCGTGGTGGAACCCCCCGGCCCGCAGGGCCTCGGTGACCGACAGGTACGCGTCGGGCAGGTCGACGTACTTCCCGACGAGCGCCACCTCGACCTCGTGCTCGGGCTCGTGCACCCGCTCGAGGAGGAGGTCCCAGTCGGTCCAGTCGACGTCGCGGAAGGTGAGGCCGAGCCGGCGGATGACGTACGCGTCGAGCCCCTCCCGGTGCAGGACCTTCGGGATGTCGTAGATGCTCGGGGCGTCGACGGCGGCCGCGACGGCCTCGGTGTCGACGTCGCACATGAGGCTGATCTTGCGCTTGATCGAGTCGGGGATGTCGCGGTCGGCGCGCAGCACGAGGGCGTCGGGCTGGATGCCGACCTGGCGCAGCGCCGCGACCGAGTGCTGGGTCGGCTTCGTCTTCAGCTCGCCGCTCGGCGCGAGGTACGGGACGAGCGAGACGTGGAGGAAGAAGACCGCGTCGCGGCCGAGGTCGTGGCGCACCTGGCGGGCGGCCTCGAGGAAGGGCAGCGACTCGATGTCGCCGACGGTCCCGCCGATCTCGGTGATGATGATGTCGGGTGCGTCGGCCTCGTCGACGCCCGGTGAGCCGGCCGCCTGGGCCCGCATCCGCTCCTTGAGCTCGTTCGTGATGTGCGGGATGACCTGGACGGTGTCACCGAGGTACTCCCCGCGGCGCTCGCGCTGGATGACCCGGTTGTAGACCTGCCCGGTCGTGACGTTGGCGCTGCCCCTGAGGCTGACGTCGAGGAAGCGCTCGTAGTGCCCGATGTCGAGGTCGGTCTCGGCCCCGTCGTCGGTGACGAAGACCTCGCCGTGCTGGAACGGGTTCATCGTCCCGGGGTCGACGTTGAGGTAGGGGTCGAGCTTCTGCATCGTCACCCGAAGTCCCCGCGCCCGCAGAAGGTGTCCGAGGGAGGAGGCCGTGAGCCCCTTGCCCAGGGAGGAGGCGACTCCTCCGGTCACGAAGATCTGTTTCGTCGTCTGAGGCACCACGGGCTTCAACGATACGTCATGGCGTCGTCATCGCCGGACCCCGCGACTCGGCGCGTCGCGGGCTCCCATCCCGTGGACCGGTGTTCACGTCGGCTCGGCCGTCGAGGGCAGGACGCTCGCGTAGGCGGTGAGGGCCGCGTCGAGGGCGTCGTCCTCGGTCGGCAGCTCCGCCGAGCGCTCGACGGCCTTGGACCGCAGGTCGTCGCGCACCGCCCCGTGGAGCACGACGTCACGGATCGCCCGGGACAGCGAGACGGGGTCCCCGGGGGGCACGAGGAGCGCGGCATCACCCACGACGGCGGCGGTGCCACCGACGTCGGTGGCGACGACGGCCGCACCGGCGTGCAGGGCCTCCTGGATGCCGACCGGCTGCCCCTCCCACGTCGCGCTCGACACGACGACGTCGGCGGCGCTCAGCAGGTCGGGGACGTCGGCGCGGTGGCCGAGCAGGCGCACCGGAAGCCGCTCGGCGTCGATCCGCCGCTGCAGGGCCTCGCGCAGCGGGCCGTCCCCGGCGACGACGGTGACGAGGTCGAGGGCCGGGTCGAGCTCGCGGTGCGCGTCGAGGAGGAGGTCGAGACCCTTCTGCGGCGCGAGGCGCGCGACGACGACGGCGAGCGAGGTGCGACCGCCGACGCCGAGCCCGGCACGCACGGCGTGGCGGTCGTGCGTCGCCTCCCGCCGCGGTGGCGCCGCGACGACCGCGAGCCCGGTGCGCCGGGCGCCGAGACGCTCCATCCGCTCGACGAGGTCGTCCGAGACCCCGAGCACGAGGGCGCTCCCCCGGGCGACGACCCGCTCGAGGCCGGCGTACACCGCTGCGGTGAGCGCCCCGGACGGCGCCGCGTTGTGCAGCGTCGCGACGACCGGCACCGGGGTGCGCGCGGCGGCGAGCACCGCGAGGGAGGCGGCCCGCAGGCCGTGGGCGTGGACGAGGTCGGCACCGCCGACGAGGCGCGACAGGGCACGGGCCGCGCGGGTGTCCCGGCCCGGGTGGGGGCGGTCCGAGACCTCGAGCGGCACGACCGCGGTCGCGACCTCGTGGAGGGCGAAGTGGGCGTCGACCTCGGCCGGGCACGCGACGACGACGTGGTGACCGGTGGCCGTGAGCGAGCGCACGAGGGAGTGGACGTGGCGGCCGACCCCGCCCGAGCTCGTGCCGACGACGACGAGCACCTTCATGCCGGGTCCCTTCCGTGTCGACGGGCCCGCCCGCGCCGGAGGACCTCGGACATCATGGCGTGGTCGCCGACCGAGAGCACGACGACGCCGGCGAACAGGGCGGCGGCCCCCGCACCGAGCCCGACGACGAGCACCTCGGCGAGGTCGTCGAGCGGCCGGCCGTGCGTCACGAGGTCGCCGACGACGACGGCGACCGCCGCGGCGACGATGAGCGCGCCCGTCGTGCGCCCGGCCCCCCGGGTCGCCGCCGTCCCCCACGTGCGGCGGACGAGGAGCACGAGGGCGAGCCCGCTGAGCGTCATGCCCACGGTCGAGGAGATGCCGAGCACCCGCAGGGTGGTCGCCGGACCCTGCCCGGCCCCGATGAGGAGCAGCGGGGCCAGACCGGCGACGGCCCACCCCAGGGCCGCGGCGAGGGCGGCATCCGTGGGCCGGCCCCGCACGTAGAGGGCCCGGGTGAGCAGCGCCGTCAGGCCGAACCCGACGAGCCCCGGGGCGTACGCGGTCAGCGTGCCCGGCAGGGCGGCGAGGGCGTCGCTGCTCGCGGTACCGCCCCCACGGCGCGCGTCGAGGAGGGCGAAGAAGGCACCGATCGCTGGGGCGGTGGCGACGAGCACCCCGACCGACAGCCCGGTGAGCACGAGGACGGCGTTGAGGGACCGCGACAGGGTGCCGGTGACGTCCTCGCCGGCGCCGGTACGGGCGGCCAGCGCAGGGAAGGCGCTCGTCGCCACCGGCACCGCGAGCACGGCGTACGGCAGGAGGTACACGGCCTGCGCGTACTGGTAGACGGGGAAGGTGCCGCCGTCGCCGGAGTGGTTCGCGAGCCACATCGTCACGAGGACGGCGCCCTGCTGGGCCACGAGGGCGACGACGCCCGCGCCGGCGAGCGCACCGACGCGACGGGCGTCCTCCGACGGCAGCCGCAGGGCGGGGCGCCAGCGCCACCCGGTGCGCAACGCGGGGACGACGAGCGGCACCGAGAGCACGACGACGCCGAGCGTCGTGCCCCAGCCGAGCACCCGGATCGCCTCGTCGCTCACGAGCGCGGGAGCGGTCTGCCCCTCGACGATCGAGCCGTACCACAGGTAGCTGACGAGCACGACGACCGACGACGCGAGGGGGGCCAGAGCGGCCGCGAGGAAGCGCCGGTTCGCGTGGAGCAGCCCGGTGAGGATGATGCCGAGCCCGTAGAGCGGCACCTGCACCGCGAAGATGCGCAGCAGCGTCGCGGCGACCTCGCCGGCGCCAGGGACGGTGTCGTCGACGAGCCACCCTCCGACCGGCTCGGCGAGCAGCCACAGCAGGGCGGCGAGCGGCACGAGCACGAGCAGCGTCCACGAGAGCAGGACGGATGCCGTGTGGTCGGCCCGCTCGCGCTGACCCGCACCGAGCCGGTGGGCGATGAGCGGCACCGCGACGGCGGCGAGGATGCCGCCCGCCGCCACCTCGAACAGGACGTTGGGCAGCGCGTTGACGCTCTGGTAGATGCCGCCCACCCCGCCGGCGCGGACGGCGTCGGCGAAGACGAGGATGCGGGCGAAGCCGACGACGCGGGACAGCAGGGTCGTCACCGCGATGAGCGCGGCGGCCCCCGCGATGCCGGAGGCGAAGCGACGGGCCGTCATCGGGCCGGCCGGCCCCAGGCGTCGAGCTCGCGCAGGCCGGGGGTCGACTCGATGACCCGGGTGAAGGAGACCCGTTCCGACGCGAGGGTCAGCGCGGTGAGCACGGCAAGCGCCACGAGCCGGCCGACCCGGCCGGTGTGCCCGAGCAGCGCCACGCCGACGAGGGCACCCGCGGCGTTGGCGCCGGTGTCCCCGAGCATCGCCCGGCCCGCGAGGTCGGGGGCGAGCACGCCGAGACCGGCCCCCGCGGCGGCCGCGGCCCCCCGGGAGGCCCCGGCGTGCCCGGAGAGCACGAGGGGCGACGCGGCGAGGACGGTGGCCTTGACGGCTCGCCCCGGGCGCAGGTCGAGCAGGTTGGCGAGGTTCGCGGCGCCGGCGACGACGGCACCGCCGACGACCGTGTCGAAAGAAGGCACGCCCGCGCGGCCCCGGTCCGCGAGGACGGCCGCGACGAGCCCGGTGGCGCCGATGCCGACGATCTTGACGAGGCCGGTCGTCACCCGGCCCTGCGCAGCGGCCCCGAGGTGCCCGCGCAGGCCCTTGCTCGCGCCGTCGCCCGCGAGGTCGTCGAGCGCCCCGAAGGCCCCCGCCCCGAGGGCGGCCACGGCTCCGGCGGGTCCGCAGGTGGCGGCCCCGAGGGCGGCACCGGCGACGTAGGCCGGCCCCTCGAGGAGGGTCACCGGGTCGCCGGCGTGGTTCGTGCGCTGCCAGCGCGCGGACCCGACCCGCGAGGTGAGCACGCGGTACGCGACGTGGGACCCGCCCGCGGCGAGCAGGCCCGCGGCGAGCGTCCCGGTCCGGCTCACGGGGCCGGGAGGGGCGCGTAGGGGGCGTCCGCGCCGGACGCGAGGCCGTACTGCCCGACCTCGCCGGCCGCCTGCTCGACGAGGCCGTGGACGACGCTCGCCTGCCCGAGTGCGCCACCGGCGTTGTCGACCGTCGACACCCCGTCGGTGGCGGTCGCGTCGTTGCGCACGCTGTCGAGCACCGAGACGCCGTCACCGGTGGTGCTCGACTCGGCGGCGACGAGGGTCCCGGTGGACCGCGCGTCGAGGGCGATCGTGAGGTCCACCCAGCGCTCGGCGGTCTCCTGTCGCGCCTCCAGGTCGCCCTGGGTGGCGACGCCGGACACGACGACGACGAGGTCGGCGAGCTCGAAGCCCTCGGTGTCGGTCTCGAGGAGGTCCGCCGCGGCGAGCGTGTCGAGCCCCGCCTGCGCCGAGCCCGGTGCGACGGCGTCGGCGCCGTCGCGCGCCGGTGTCGTGAGCAGGGCGGCGAGGAGCACGTCGCGGCCGGACACCGCGCCGGTCTCGCTGACGTCGACGCCGGCGGTGGCGACGGCCTCGCGGACGGCGGCGTCGCGGGCCTGCGCGGTCGCCTCGTTCGTCGACACCCAGTCGTCGGACACCGAGGTCGTCGACACGACCGCCGCGCCCGCGGACCGCAGGGTGGCGGCGGTGGACTCGGCGACGGCGGCATCCGAGCCCGGGAGGACGACGATCGCGACCTGGCGGTCGAGCAGCGCGCCGGACAGCACCCCAGGATTGGTCTCGCCGATGTAGGCGTCGCGCGCGTCGGCCGCGGCGGTCGCGTCCTCGAGCTGCGCGTTGAGCTCGGCCTTGTCCTGGCGCAGCCCCGCGACCTCCTTGGTCAGGGTGTCCCCGAGCTCGCCCTTGAGCGGGCCCGCACCGAGCACGATCCCCACGGCGAGGGCCAGGAAGATCGAGACGATGGACACGAGGTGGTACCGGAAGTCGATCAACCGAACACTCCTTGGATGGACGACCAGAGGTCGTCGATGCGGGCGCCGACGACCTGGATCAAGGCCCGCCCGCCGTCCGTCGACCACAGCGCGGCGCCGAGGGCGAGCAGCCCCACGGTGAGCATGACGACGAGGCTGAGCCCGGAGATCCGTGCTCGGTAGAGGCGGCTGACCCCCTTGGCGTCGACGAGCTTGCCGCCGACCCGCAGCCGGGTGAGGAAGGTGCTCGCCATCCCCGAGCGGCCCTTGTCGAGGAACTCCACGAGGGTGACGTGGGTGCCGACGGCGACGATGAGCTCGGCACCCTTGTCGTCGGCGAGCAGCATCGCGACGTCCTCGCTCGTGCCGGTCGCCGGGAACACGACGGGCTCGACCCCGAGCGAGCGCACCCGCTCGAGCCCGGGTGCCCGGCCGTCACGGTAGGCGTGGACGACGATCTCGGCGCCGCAGCGCAGGGCGTCGTCGGACACCGAGTCCATGTCGCCGACGATGAGGTCGGGCTTGTGGCGGGCCTCGATGAGCGCGTCGGCGCCACCGTCGACGCCGATGAGGATCGGCTTGTACTCGCGGATGTAGTGCCGCAGCGTCTGCAGGTCCTCCTTGTAGTGGTAGCCCCGCACGACGATGAGGACGTGGCGCCCGTCGAGGTCGGTGCGGATGTCGGGAACCCCGACACCGTCGAAGAGCAGCTCTCGCTCCTTGCGCAGGTAGTCCATCGTGTTCTCGGCGAACGCCTCGAGCTGGTCGGACAACCCGGCGCGCGCGAGCGCCATCGCCGCCTGGACGGCCTCGGTGTCGAGCACGGTGCCGGTGGCGACGGTGTGGCCCTCCGCGTGCACGCTGCCGTCCTCGATCGTGACCGGCGTGCCCTCCTTGATGGCCATGGCGTCCGGCCCGGCGTGGTCGAGGAGCGGGATGCCGGCCGCGACGAGGATCTCCGGCCCGAGGTTCGGGTAGCGCCCCGAGATCGACGACGAGGCGTTGACGACGGCCGCGGGTCGACACGCGACGAGGGCCTCGGCGCTGACCCGGTCGAGGTCCTCGTGGTCGATGACGGCGACGTCGCCGGGGCGCAGCCGCTTCGTGAGGTTCTTCGTGCGGCGGTCGACGCGCGCGGGACCGCTCAGCCCCGGTGCGGGGTGGCGGTCTCGGCGGGACGGCAGGCGGATGGACATCTGCACCATCGTGCCACGTGGCATCAGGTGCGGGCGCGCGCCATCAGGTCGCGGGCGTGCTCGAGGGCCGCCTCGGTGCCCGACCCCCCGAGCATCCGGGCGAGCTCGGCGACCCGGGCCTCGCCCTCGACGGCATGGACGCCGCTGCGGGTGACGTGGCCGTCGTCCGAGCGCTCGACGACGAGGTGGCGGTCGGCGTGGGCGGCGACCTGGGCGAGGTGGGTGACGACGACGACCTGGGCGTGCCGGGCCAGGGCGGCGAGGCGGGCGCCGACGTCGAGGGCTGCACGGCCGCCGACCCCGGCATCGACCTCGTCGAAGACGAAGGTCGGCACCGACGACACCTCGCTCGCGGTGGCCACCTCGATGGCGAGCATGACCCGCGACAGCTCACCACCGGATGCCGCCCGCGTCACCGCGCGCGGCGCCGTGCCGGAGCCGGAGGCGAGGCGGATCTCGACGTCGTCGCGCCCGTCGGCGCCGAACCGGCCGGCATCCTCGACGGCCACCGTCACGGTGGCCGACCCCATCGCGAGGTGGCCCAGCTCGTCGGTGATCCGCGCACCGAGGGACCCGGCGGCCGCCGTGCGCAGCGCGGTCAGCCGGCCGGCCGCCGCCTCCCGAGCGGCGGCGAGGTCGGCCACCCGCTGCTCGAGCTCGTCGATGCGTTCGCTCGTGCCGTCGAGCTCGGTGACGCGCACCGCCGCGTCGCGCCCCCAGGCGAGCACGGCGTCGACGGTCGGTCCGTAGAGGCGGGTCAGGTCGCCGAGCGCTGCCCGCCGCTGCTCGACCTGCTCCAGGCGGGCCGGGTCGACCTCGGCGTCGGCCAGGTAGGAGCCGAGGTCGGCCGCGACGTCGGCGGCGAGGTAGCGCAGCTCGTCGACGCGGGTGCCGATCTCGGCGAGGGCCGGGTCGCTCCCGCTCACCGCGGACAGCCGCGCGGACGCGACGGCGAGGGCCTCGAGGACCCCCGGCGCCGGCATCCCGCTCGCGTCGTCGGCACCCGCGAGCGCGTCGTGCGCGGCCCCGGCGCCGCCGCGCAGCTCCTCGGCGTGCCCGAGCCGGTGGGACTCCATGCGTAGCACCTCGTCCTCCCCCGGCTGCGGGTCGAGGGCCTCGATGCGCTCGAGGCCGGCCCGGAGCGACTCGGCCTCGCGGGCCCGCTCGGCGGCCGCGGTGCGCAGGTGGGCGAGCTCGGCCTCCGCCGCGCCGAGCTCGGCGTGCACCGCCCGGTAGGCCGCGAGCGCGGTGGCGAGGTCGACCCCGCCGAAGGCGTCGACGACCTCGCGGTGCTGGTCGGACCGGCGCAGGCGCCACTGGTCGGCCTGCCCGTGGACGGCGACGAGGTGCTCGGCGAGCTCGGCGAGCACGCCGACGGGGGCCGCCCGACCCCCGACGTGGGCCCTCGACCGGCCGTCGGCCGAGACCGAGCGCACGAGGACGAGCCCGTCGCCGACGTCCGCCCCGGCGTCGCCGGCGCGCGCGAGCGCCGGGTGTCCCTCGGGAAGGTCGAGGACGCCCTCGACGACGGCGCGGTCGGCGCCGGCGCGCACGAGGCCCGAGTCACCCCGGCCACCGAGGAGCAGCCCGAGGCCGGTGACGACCATGGTCTTCCCGGCTCCGGTCTCGCCCGTGAGGACGGTCAGGCCCGGGTGGAGCGGGAGCACCGCGTCGTCGATGACCCCGAGGTCACGGATGCGGATCTCCTCGATCACGTCGCGCCGTTCCCCTCGGACCGGGCACGCCGCGCGGCCCCGCGCCAGCCCTGCACGGGCAGGGCGAACTTCTCGACGAGGCGGTCGATGAACCCCCCCGTCGACAGCCGCGCGAGGAGCACCGGCTGGTCGGAGCGCCGGACGTGGATGCGCGCGCCCGGCGGCAGGCCGACGGCCCGGCGACCGTCGCACCACACGACGCCGTGGGCGTCGGTGTGCGGCACGACCTCGACGAGGAGCCGTGACTGCGGACCGACGACGACAGGGCGGGCGAACAGCGCGTGGGCGCTGATCGGCACGACGAGCAGGGCCTCGACGTCGGGGGAGACGATCGGCCCGCCCGCCGAGAACGCGTAGGCGGTGGACCCCGTGGGGGTCGCCATGACGATGCCGTCGCAGCCCCACGTCGACAGCGGTCGGCCGTCGACCGCGACGGTCACCTCGAGCATCCGCTCGCGCGAGGCCTTCTCGACGGTCACCTCGTTGAGCGCCCAGGACAGGAAGACGGTGCGGCCGTCCTCCTCGGCCCGCACGTCGAGGGCCATCCGCTCCTCGACGTGGTACTCGCGGGCGACGATGCGCTCGACGGTGACGTCGAGGTGCTCGCGCTCGACCTCGGCGAGGAAGCCGACGTGCCCGAGGTTGACCCCGAGCAGCGGCACGCCGGACCCCCGCGAGAGCTCGGCCCCGCGCAGGATCGTGCCGTCACCCCCGAGGACGCAGACGAGCTCACAGCCGGATGCCGCGGACCTCCCGTCCGCCGTGTCGGCCGCCGCGACCCCCTCGACCCGGGACAGCGGTGTGCCGATGAGCTCCTCGCGGGGTGCGCTCACCCCGACGCCGGCAGCGAGCAGGCGGGTGGCGACGGCGGCCGCGAGCTCCTGGGCCTCGGGGCGCCAGGCGTGCGTCACGAGGAGGATGCGGCGGGACGTGGTGGTCATCGTCGTCGTCCTCCTCCCGTCGTGGTCTCGGTGGTCATGGCGCGCACGGTGTCGCGGACCCGGTCCGGGCTCATTGTGTCCGACGGGTCCGACCGCGCCCACAGGAGGTACTCGGTGTTTCCCGTGGAGCCGCTGATCGGGCTGGCCCGCAGGCCGTGGACGTGCAGCCCTGCCGCCTCGACCGCGTCGACGACCCCGAGGACGGCTCGGGTGCGGTCGCGCCCGGAGGTGACGACGCCCTGGCCGTTGAGGCGGCCCCGACCGACCTCGAACTGGGGCTTGACGAGGACGACGAGGTCGGCGCCGGGCCCCATGAGCCCCGCGAGGTCGCCGAGCACGAGGGTCAGGGAGATGAAGGACAGGTCGGCGACGACGACGTCGGCGGGGCCGCCGAGGTCGTCGGCGGTCAGGCCCCGCACCGTCGTGCCGCTGCGCTCGTCGACCCGGGGGTCACCCGCCACCTCGGCGGCGAGCTGTCCGTGCCCCACGTCGACGGCGACGACGAGGGCCGCGCCCGCGGCGAGCAGCACCTGGGTGAAACCGCCGGTCGAGGCGCCGACGTCGACGCACCGTCGGCCCTGCACCCGCAGCCCCTCCGGGCCCCACGAGGCCAGGGCCGAAGCGAGCTTGTGCGCGGCCCGACCCACCCAGCGGGGCCCGGTCACCGCGACCTCGAGGTCGTCGTCCGGTCCCACGGGGCGGGCGGGCCTGGTCACGACGGCGCCGCCGACGGTGACGAGCCCGTCGACGACGAGGTCGCGGGCCTCGCCCCGGGAGCGCGCGAGACCGCGCGCCACGAGCTCGGCGTCGAGCCGGCCGATGTCAGCCGCCGAGGTCGCCGAGGCGTGCCTGGAGGGTGCGGTGCAGCGCCTCCCCCGTGACGAGCTGCGCATCGAGGTCGTCCACGGGCGTGCCCGCCAGGTCGTGCAACGCGGCGTCGATGACGATGTCACCCGTCTCCGGCGGCGCCTCGGGACGGGGCTCCGGTGCGGTGCCGAGCTCGGCGTGGTGCTGCGTCACGCGTCACCCGTGGGACCGTCGGCGGGCGCGGTCGACGCGGCGGAGGCGTTCGTCGTCGACGAGGTGCCCGACGCGTTCGTCGTCGACGAGGTGCCCGACGCGTTCGGCGTGGAGGACGTCCCCGAGTCGTTCGTCGTGGACGTGTCCGAGGCGTTCGTCGTGGACGTCGGGTCGGTCGTCGTGGACGTCGTGTCGGTCGCCCCGCCCCGCGCGGTGTCCTCGGGCGTTGCGGCCTTCGCCGGGGTGGACGGCTGCGCCGGCGTCGACGCCTTCGCGGCCGTGGACCGCGTCGCCGAGGCCTTGCGGGCCGTGGACCCGCCGGACGACGCATTCGCCGTCGTCGCCTTGCTCGCAGTGGCCTTGCTCGCACTCGCCTTGCTCGCAGTGGCCTTGCTCGGCGTCGACGTCGCGCCTGACGTGGTCTTGTTCGCGGTCGCCCTGGCTGATGGGGACTTCTTCGCGGTCGCCCTCGATGTCGCGGGGGTGGCGCCGGACTGGGGCTGCGTCGCGGGAGCGGTGGCCGTCGCAGATGTCGCCGCACCGGACGCGGACGAGCTCGCGCTCGAAGCCTTCTTGGCCGGGGCCTTCGTGGTCGCAGCCCTTTTCGCCGGAGCCTTCTTCGTCGCAGCCTTCCTGACCGGCGCCTTCTTCGCCGGCGCCTTCTTCGCCGGAGCCTTCTTCGTCGCAGCCTTCCTGACCGGCGCCTTCTTCGCCGGCGCCTTCTTGGCCGGCGCCTTCTTCGCCGGCGCCTTCTTGGCCGGCGCCTTCTTCGCGGAGGCCTGGGACGCCGTCTTCGTGGCCCGCGACGTCTCGGCCGGCGCGGTCTCAGCAGCTGCCGGAGCGTCGAGGTCGACGAGCGCCTCGGCGACGGGCCCCGGCGTGCGCACCCCCATCCCGGTGGCGCTGCGCGCGAGCTCGTCGACCTGGGCCGCAAGACTCGCGACGGTGGCGCCAAGGGTCTGCACCTCACCGGCGAGACGGTTGACGTCGAGCTTCGCGAGGGCCGCGTCGACCTCGCGCCGGACGAGCCGCACGAGTTGCTTGCGGTTGGTCTCCGCCGCGCTCAGCAGCTCGTCAGCGAGCCGGCCCGCCTGCTTGGCGAGCTTCTTGCGCGATGCCCCCTCCCCCGCGAGGGCGATGATCTCCTGGGCGGCCTCCTTGGCGCGGCTACGAGTCAGCTCCCCCAACCCCGACGCGAGCTCGACGTACCCCTGGATGGAGCGCTTGGCCATGGATCCTCCTCCGTCCGGCGGCCCGGTCAGCCACCCGTTCGCGCCCACGCTACCCGGGCGTGACGTCCCCGAGCAGGCTCTGGACACGCTCGGTGAGCCGCGCGAGCTCGCTGGAGGGGGCGCCGGCATCCCGGGCCGCGTGGACGGCACGCACCGCGGCGGCGAGCCGCACGAGCGAGGCGGGGCCGGCATCCGGATCGGTCGCGAGGGCCCGCAGGTCGGGGGCGACCCACGTCGGGCGACGCGACGCCGGCGCCTCGAGGCACGCGTACAGGTCGTCGACGCCGGTCAGCACGAACAGGGAGTCCATCCCGGCGGCCACCGCCCCCTCGATGTCCGTGTCGAGGCGGTCCCCCACCGCGAGGACCCGGCCCGCGGGGATGTCGAGGCGCTCGGCGCACAGGAGGTACAGCGGGGGGGCCGGCTTGCCGGCGACGACGTCGGGGCCCCGTCCGACAGCGCGCTCGACGGCCGCGACGAGCGAGCCGTTCCCCGGTGCCATCCCGCGGTCGGTCGGGAGGGTCGCGTCGGTGTTCGTGGCGACCCACGTCGCACCCGCCTGCACGGCGTAGGCAGCCTCGGCGAGGTCCGAAGCGGTCACGGAGGGGCCGTAGCCCTGGAGGACGGCCGAGACGGTGTGCCCGGCGCCGGCATCCGGGCGGAGGACGGTGAGTCCGGCCTCCTCGAGGGCGGTCGCGACACCCGGGCCACCGACGGCGAGCACGCTCGTGCCGGCCGGCATCCGCTGCGTCATGAGCCAGGCTCCGGCCTGCGAGCTCGTCGCGACGAGCTCCGGCGCGCAGGGCAGCCCGAGTTCGCGCAGGTGGGCCGCGACGTCCCCCGGCGCCCGGGACGCGTTGTTCGTCGCGTACAGCACCGGCACGTCGAGGGCCCGCAACGCCTCGACGGCGTGAGGCACCGCCGTCGGCCCCCGGTAGACGACCCCGTCGAGGTCGCAGACGACCGCGGCGTATCGGGACACGAGGGCGGCAGCCGGCCTCACTCCCGGAGGTCCCGGCCCTCGGTCGGCGCGGGCGCCGCGCCCTCTGACCCCGCCGCGCCCGCCGACCCTGCCGCGCCCGTCGCGCCCGCCGACCCTGCCGCGCCCGTCGCGCCCGCCGCGCCCTCAGCACCCGCCGCGCCCTCACTGCCCGCCTCTGCGCCGGGCCTGTCGTCGTCCTCGTCCTCCCCGAGCTCGACGACGACACCGTCGAGCTCCTCGAGGCGCTCGACCGCGTCCGTCTCGCCCTCGGTGTCGCCCGCGACCGCCTTGGCGAACCACTCGCGGGCCTCGTCCTCGCGGCCCAGCCCGAGGAGGGCGTCGGCATAGGCGTAGTGGAGCCGGAAGACCCCGGCGCTGGGGCCCCGCCTGAGGGCAGGGACCTGCAGCGCCACGAGCGCTGCGTCGTCCTGGCCGAGGTCGCGCCGGATGCCGGACACGACGATGGCCAGCTCGGTTCGCTCGGCCTCGCTCAGGGTCCGGGCCTCAGGGGATGCCGCGAGCTCGAGCGCTCGGCCGTGCCGCCCGAGACCGCGCTCGCAGTCGACCATGAGCGGGAGGAGGTGGTTGGACCCGCTGAGCCGCCGGGCGGTGCGGAACTCGGTGAGCGCGCGGGCGAAGTCGCCCTGCCGGTAGGCCACCATGCCCAGGGCCTCCCGCGCCGCCGGCACCCTGCCGGCCCGGCGGACGGCGGTCTCGGCATGGGCCAGCGCCGCGTCGAGGTCGTCGGCCTCGAGGGTCGCGGCTGCCATGACGAGGTGCTGGGCGACGCCCTCGGCGTTCTCCTTGGACAACGTGCGCAGCTGGAGGAAGACCGTCCGGTCGAGCTCCTTGCCCGTCACCCCGTCGGGAATCCGCGGCTCGGGCAGCCTGGGTGACTTCGGGGCGAGCATGCTGCCCCCGCGGCTCTCCCGCTCGGCGCCGGAACCAGGTCCGCGGGGACCGCCCAACGGCGGGCGCGCGTCACGTGCGCTGGGACGTCCAGCGGGTCGACCGCCCCGGGACGATGCCGGCCCGCTCCCGCGGTGCGGAGACGCCGGTCCGCCGTCGCGTCGCGGCGGCCGGGCACCTCGACCGGAGCCGGGTCGGTCGGGGCCTCCCACACGGTCGCTGCTCTCGTCGGCCACGCCATCAACTCCTCGAACTCGGGGGGCTGCCGGAACGCGAGGGCGGTGGTGCGCTCGGGGCTCGGTCCGGCAGGTCTTGGCTCGTCTCGGCGCGCCGCGCACAGTCTACGGACCAGCCCGCACGCGCGGGTATGCGCCGGGAGCGTTGCGGCCACGAGAAGAGCGTGCGGGCATGAGAAAGGGCCCGCTGGTGGGCGGGCCCTTTCTGTGAATGGTGGTCCGGCTGCGTCCTACTCTCCCACACCGTCACCAGTGCAGTACCATCGGCGCTGAAGGGCT
>NZ_BAABGM010000032.1:0-40061 GCF_039541575.1 Fodinibacter luteus
ACTCCCGGCGGGCAACCTGCGCCACCGCACCGTCCTGCACCGCGCTCACCGTGTTCACCAGCCCCTGACAGGCCGCCACCACCGCCACCCACGCGCCCCGCCCACCACCGGCCGCCGCCGCGGCCACCGCTTCCACGACCTGACCCGCCCGGGCCACCACGTCAGGAACGGGGCCACCACGACCCCCGGCGGCACCGTCCCCGGCAGCCGGGGAGCCGGTGACGTCACCAGCGGGACGTGAGCGGGCGGCATCCAGCGCGCTCGCACCCTGAACCGGCGCCGCACCCTCCGCGTGACCGCCCATCTCGCCCCCCTTCCCCGTGACCCCACTCTACCGGCGCGAAGCGATTCGAACAAGTGTTCCACAGGCTCGGATTCCGCTGTCAGCGAACAGGACTCGGGACGACACCCACGTCGAACGGCGGCCTATACAACCAATTGGTTGACATCGGACCGGACCGGACGTACCGTCGGTAATCAACCACTCGGTTGACAAGGAGCGCCTCATGGCCGACCAGCTGTCGAAGGTCTTCGCCGCCCTCGCGGATCCGACCCGGCGCGACATCCTCGCCCGGCTGACGAGCGGCGACGCCACCGTCACGAGTCTCGCCGAGCCCTACGACGTGTCGGTCCAGGCGGTCTCGAAGCACCTGCGGGTGCTCGAGGACGCCGGGCTCGTCAGCCGCACCCGCGAGGCGCAGCGCCGGCCGGTGCACCTCGAGGCCGAGGTGCTCGACCTCATGACCGCGTGGATCGAGCGGTACCGCCGCCGGGCCGAGGAGCGGTACCAGCGCCTCGACGCCGTCCTCGCCGGACTCGACGAGGCCGGCGACCCACGACCGGCCCCCGACCACGACGACCACAACCACAACAACAACCACGAGGAAGGACGCGCATCATGACCACCACACGCACCGAGGCCAGGATCGAGGCGGACGAGCGGGTCCCCATGATCCACATCCGCCGCGAGTTCGCCGCGACACCCGCCCAGCTCTTCCGGGCCCACACCGACCCCGCGCTGTTCGCCCGATGGGTCGGACCCGCCGACATGGGGGCGGACATCGACTACTGGGACGCCCGCGACGGCGGCTCGTGGCGCTACACCGCCGGCCGTGAGGGCCTCGAGACCTCGTTCCGGGGCTGCTTCCACACGGTGAGCCCGGAGCGCATCGTGCAGACCTTCACGTGGGAGGGCATGCCCGAGGGGGTCGCCCTCGAGACGCTCACCTTCGAGGACCTCGGCGACGGCCGCACCCTCCTCCACGCGACGAGCCTGTGCGACTCGTTCGAGGCGCGCGACGCCTGGCTGGCCAGCGGCATGGAGACGGGGGTCGACGACGGGTACGCCGCCCTCGACCGGATGCTGGCCTCGGGCGAGCTGTGACGGGGATGCCGGCCGCCCCGGCTCCGCGGCACCGTGCCGTCGCGGGCCGGTTCGCCGAGGTGGCCCGCGGCACGATCGCGTGGGACGCGCCCAGCCCGGTCGCGGGCTGGGCCGCGCGCGACGTCGTGCGCCACCTCGTCGACTGGTTCCCGGGGTTCCTCGAGTCCGGCAGCGGCATCCGGCTGCCGGCCGGCCCACCGGTCGACGACGACCCGGTCGGGGCGTGGCAGGCGCGGGCCGACGCCGTCCAGGCGCTCCTCGACGACCCCGCGACGGCCGGGACGACCTTCGCCGAGGTGCACACCGGCGAGATGCCCCTCGACGTGGCCGTCGACCGGTTCTACACCGCCGACGTCTTCATGCACACGTGGGACCTCGCCCGCGCGGCCGGGCAGGACGTCGACCTCGACCCGGCCACGTGCGAGCAGATGCTCGCCGGCATGGAGCCGATCGAGGAGCTCATGCGGTCCTCGGGGCAGTACGGCCCCCGGGTGCCCGTCCCAGCGGATGCCTCACCGCAGGACCGGCTGCTGGGCTTCATCGGACGCGACCCGGCGTGGCGCCCCTGAGCCCCGGTCGGCGGGCGGGGCCGCTCAGCGGGCGAGCAGCTCACGCAGCCGCAGCGCGTTGGCCGCGGCGTAGCCGAACTGGTCGTTGTTGAAGTAGCCGAGCACGTGATGCCCGGCTCCCTCCCACTCGCGCAGCCGGTCGGCCCACCAGCGCAGGTCGTCCTCCGGGTACGACCCGGCGTACAGGTGCTCGTGGCTGGGGCCGTGCCACCGCACGTAGACGAGGTCACTCGTCGCCCGCAGCACGCAGGGGAGCCTGGCCCCGCTCATCACGACGTAGGCCGCCCGGTGGCGTTCGAGGATGCCGAAGACCCGGTCGTCGAGCCATGACGGGTGCCGGAACTCGACGGCGACGCGCACGGATGCCGGCAGGTGGGCGAGCGCGTAGTCGAGCCGCGCGTCGTCGCGCTCCATCGTCGGGGGGAGCTGGAGGAGCAGGGGTCCGGCCCGCTCGCCGAGGAGGCGCAGGCCGCGCTCGACGACCTCGGCCCACCGCTCCGGCGCGTAGAGCCGCCGCGCGTGGGTGAGGCCGCGGGGCGCCTTGACCGTCATGGTGAAACCCTGCGGCAGCCGCTCGCGCCACCCCGAGAACGTCGTGTCCCGGGGCCACCGGTAGTGGCTGGCGTTGAGCTCGACCGTGTCCAGCCGCTCTGCGTAGAACTCGAGCCAGCGCCGCCGGGGGACGTCGTCGGGATAGAACGGACCGGCCCAGCTGTCGTAGGTCCACCCCGAGGTCCCGACGCGGATCGTCACACCGCCATCCTGCCCCGGCCCGACCGGCCTGAGGCGGTCCGCGACATCACGGTGCGGAGAAGTCGGGGTCGGGACACCGGTTCCCCCCACCGCTGGGCGGGCGGGGGCGGAGGACGAGAGGCGAAGGCGCTCCCGGACCACCGGCGCCACGGAGCCAACCGCGGTCCGCTCAGAGCTCCCACCACGCGTCGAGCCCCGGCGGCGAGCCCACGTCGACCCGGTCGCCGACCCGCGGGACGGCCACCGGCACCCCACCGGTCGCGGCGGCGACGAGGAGCCGCTCGACGGGCTCGGACCACGGGTGCGGGGCGAGGACGAACGTGCACCAGTGGATCGGCACGAGGAGCCCGCCCTGCATGAGCCGGGTCGCCTCGACCGCCTCCTCGGGGTCGAGGTGGATGTCGTGCCACGCCGGGTCGTAGGCCCCGACGGCCATGAGCGCGGTGTCGAACGGCCCGTGGTCGGCGCCGATGCGCGCGTAGCCCGGGAAGAAGCCCGAGTCCCCGCTGAAGAAGACCCGCCCGCCCGACCCGGCGAGCACCCAGGAGGCCCACAGCGTGCCGTCGCGCCGCAGCCCCCGGCCGGAGAAGTGCTGGGCCTCGACCGCCGTGACGCGCACCCCCCGCACGTCGTACCCCTCCTCCCAGTCGCACTCGACGACCCGGTGGCCCGGCACGCCCCAGGCGTCGAGGTGGGCCCCCACCCCGAGCGGGACGATGAACACGGCATCCGTCAGCCCGGCGAGCTCACGGACGGTGTCCATGTCGAGGTGGTCGTAGTGGTCGTGCGAGATGACGACGGCGTCGACCCGGCCCAGGCCGGAGAGCGGCACCGGGACGGCGTGCAGCCGCCTCGGCCCGACGTGCCGGCTCGGGCTGCACCGCTCGCTCCACACCGGGTCGAGCAGGATGCGCACCCCGTCGAGCTCGACGAGGCACGAGGCGTGCCCGAACCACGTGACGTGGAGCCCGTCGGGGCGCGGCGCGTGGGAGGCGCTGACGACCGGGATCGGGGCGGGTGGGCGGCGGGTCGCGCTGCTCTCGCGGAAGCGCCGGAGCACGTCGCGCTGACCGGTCGGCAGCACGGCGGTGCCGCGGGTGGTGTTGTGGAACGCACCGGCGCGGTACGCCGGGGAGCGCTGCACCCGCTCGAGCCGGGCCCCGCTCGGGCGCCCACCCATCGCGGCGTTGACGCCGCGCCCTGCCGCCGCGAGGGCGCCGAGGGCGCTCGCGGCGCCGGCCGCGATCGCGAGTCGGTTCAGCCTGGTCACCACCCGATTGTCACCCGGCGCCCGGCCGGGTGCGCGACGCCGCGTCGACGAGCGCGTCGAACAGCCGGGTGTCGTGTCCGGCCTCGGGGTGCCACTGGACCGCGAGGCGGAACCTCGCCGAGGGATCCTCCATCGCCTCCAGCGTCCCGTCCGCGTGCCAGGCCGACGGCCGGTACCGCGTGCCTTCCAGGGTCTCCGGGCGCACCGCCTGGTGGTGGTACGTCGGGACGTCGAGCGAACCGGTGCCGAGCAGCTCGGCGAGCCGCGCACCCGCGACCGGGGTCACGGGGTGCGAGGTGTACTCCCCCGGGAGCGGGCAGTGCGCGTCGTGGCCGACGACGTCGGGCACGTGCTGCACGAGCCCGCCGCCGGCGGCGACCGCCATGACCTGCATGCCGCGGCAGATGCCGAGCACCGGGAGGTCGCGCTCGGCGGAGACCCGCGCGAGCGCGAGCTCCCACTCGTCGCGGTCGGGCCGCGGCGGCTGCGACGTCGGGTGCGGCTCGGCGTCGTAGCGGTCGGCCTGGACGTCGGCGCCCCCGGCGATGACGAGGGCGTCGAGCCGACCGAGCACGGCGTCGGCGAGCTCGTCGTCGGCGTCCGGCCGGGGCGGGAGCACGACGACGACGGCACCTGCCCGCTCGAGGTGCGCGACGTACCGGTGCGGCAGCACGGCGCTGCGCTGGGCGAGCCAGGGCGATCGGTCGACGTGCTCGACGTAGCACGAGACGCCGATGACCGGCCGGACAGCGCTCATCGCGGGCGTCCCTCCTCAGATCGGGGTGACGTACGCACCGGAGATGCCCCCGTCGACGAGGAAGGTCGAGGCCGTCATGAAGCTGGACTCGTCGGACGCGAGGAAGAGCACGGCGTTGGCCATCTCCTCGGGCTCGCCGAACCGGCCCATCGGCACGTGGACGAGGCGGCGCGCGGCCCGCTCGGCGTCCTTGGCGAACAGCTCCTTGAGCAGTGGGGTGTTGACCGGTCCCGGGCAGAGGGCGTTGACCCGGATGCCGTCGCGCGCGAACTGCACGCCGAGCTCGCGCGTCATCGCGAGCACGCCGCCCTTGGAGGCCGAGTACGAGATCTGCGAGGTGGCGGCGCCCATGACGGCGACGAAGCTCGCGGTGTTGATGATCGAGCCCGACCTCTGCTCGAGCATGTACGGCAGGGCTGCCTTGCAGCACAGGTAGACCGAGGTGAGGTTGACCTCCTGCACCCGGCGCCAGGCGTCGAGGTCGGTGTCGAGGATCGAGTCGTCCTCCGGGGGGCTGATGCCCGCGTTGTTGAAGGCGACGTCGAGCCGGCCGTACCGCTCGACCGCCGTCGCGAAGAGCCGGTCGACGTCGTCCTTGCTCGAGACGTCGGCGTGGACGTACAGCGCGTCGACCTCGGCGGCGAGCGCCTCCCCGGCCGCGTCGTCGAGGTCGGCGACGACGACCCGCGCGCCTTCCTCGGCGAACCGTCGCACCGTCGCCAGCCCGATGCCGGAGCAGCCTCCGGTGACGACCGCGACCTTGCCCTCGAGCCTGCCTGCCATGGTCATCTCTCCTGTGCCTCGGTGTTGATGAAGACGTTCTTGACCTCGGTGAACGCGTCGAGGGCGTCGGGCCCGAGCTCGCGCCCGAGGCCGCTCGCCTTGAAGCCGCCGAAGGGCGTCGCGTAGCGCACCGAGCTGTGGCTGTTGACCGAGAGGTTCCCCGCCTCGACGCCGCGGGCCACCCGGATGGCCCGACCGACGTCGCGGGTCCAGATCGACCCCGACAGGCCGTATGCCGTGTCGTTGGCCTTCGCGACCGCGTCGGCCTCGTCGTCGAACGGCATGACCGCGACGACCGGCCCGAAGACCTCCTCGCGCCACACCCGGTCCTCGGTCCCGCTGGGCAGCACGACGGTCGGCGGGTACCACCAGCCGGCGCCCTCGGGCGCCGTGCCGCGGAAGGCGACGTCGACCGGGGCGTGACCGGCATCCTGCGCCCCCTCGACGTAGCCGCGGACCGTCTCGCGCTGCGCCGAGGAGACGAGCGGGCCCATCTGGGTCGCCTCGTCGCTCGGGTCTCCGACGACGACGGCCCGCACGGCCCGCTCGAAGCGCGCCATGAACGCGTCGAAGACGGTGCGCTGCACGAGGATCCGCGTGCGAGCGCAGCAGTCCTGGCCGGCGTTGTCGAGGAAGCTCATCGGGGCGCTCGACGCAGCGGCGTCGAGGTCGGCGTCCGCGAAGACGATATTGGCCGACTTGCCGCCGAGCTCGAGGGTCACCCGCTTGAGCTGGTCCGCGGCCTTGCGCATGATCCCCTGGCCGACGGCGGTCGACCCGGTGAAGCAGACCTTGCGCACGTCGGGGTGCGTGACGAACCGCTCCCCCACGACCGAGCCCTTCCCGGGCAGCACGGTGAACACACCGGGCGGGATGCCCGCGTCGAGCGCGAGCTCGCCGAGACGGATCGCGGTGAGTGGGGTGAGCTCGGCCGGCTTGAGGACGACGGTGTTCCCGGCGGCGAGCGCCGGGGCCATCCCCCAGCCGGCGATCGGCATCGGGAAGTTCCAGGGCACGATGACCGACACGACGCCGAGCGGCTCCTTGAAGGTGACGTCGAGCCCGCCGGCGACCGGGATCTGCCGGCCGAAGAGTCGTTCGGGCGCCGCCGAGTAGTAGCGCAGCACGCTGACGACGTTGCCGGCCTCCCACCGTGCGTTGCCGATCGTGTGGCCGGAGTTGGCGACCTCGAGGGCGGCGAGCTCGTCGGTGGCGGCCTCGACCGCGTCGGCGAAGCGCCGCAGGAGCATGCCGCGGTCGGCGGGGGTGACGGCCCGCCAGGCCGGGCCGACCTCGACGGCCCGCGCGACCGCGGCATCCGTCTCCTCGAGCCCGACGAGGTCGATCGTCGTGACGACCTGCTCGGTCGCGGGGTTGACGACGTCGTGTGCGTAGGTGGTGCTCATGGTGGGTGGTGTCACAGCCTCTCGAAGCCGCGGACCCGCTCCCAGTCGGTGACCGCGCTGTTGAAGGCCGCGAGCTCGACGTCCGCGGCGTTGACGTAGTGGTCGACGACGTCGTCGCCGAAGGCCGTGCGGGCGATGGCGCTGCCCGCGAGGAGGTCCCGGGCCTCGGCCAGCGTGGTGGGCACGTGCTCGAGGTCCGCCGTGTACGCGTTGCCGGTCATCTCGGCGTCGAGCACCACCTCGTTCTCGATGCCGTGCAGGCCGCCCGCGAGCATCGCGGCGATGGCGAGGTAGGGGTTGATGTCGCCGCCGGGAACGCGGTTCTCCATGCGCAGCCCGGCACCGTGGCCGACGACGCGCAGGGCGCACGTGCGGTTGTCGCGACCCCACGCCACAGCGGTCGGCGCGAACGAACCTGGCTGGAAACGCTTGTAGGAGTTGATGTTCGGCGCATAGAAGTACGACAGCTCCCGGAGCGTGACCTGCACCCCGGCGAGGAAGTGGTCGAACAGCCGGCTGTGTCCACCCTCGCGGTCGTCGTCGGCGAAGACGATCCCGCCGTCGAGCCCGCGCAGCGACAGGTGGATGTGGCAGGAGTTGCCCTCGCGCTCGTCGTACTTCGCCATGAAGGTCAGCGACATGCCGTGCCGGGCCGCGATCTCCTTGGCGGCCGTCTTGTAGACGACGTGGTTGTCACTCGTGCGCACGACGTCGTCGTAGAGGAAGGCGATCTCGTGCTGCCCCAGGTTGCACTCGCCCTTCGCGCCCTCGACGGTGACACCCGCGGCGTACATCTCGTTGCGCACCTCGCGCAGCACGGGCTCGACCTTGGTGCCGCCGAGGATCGAGTAGTCGACGTTGTAGCGGTTGGCGCCGGTGAGCCCCTGGTACCGCCGGTCCCAGGCGTCGTCGAAGGAGTTCTCGAACATGATGAACTCGAGCTCGGTGCCCGCCAGGGCGCGGTACCCGAGGGCGTGTGCCCGCTCGGCCTGGGCGGTCAGGACGGCCCGAGGGCTCGGGCGCACCGGGCCCGACCCGTCGAGCCAGGCGAGGTCGCACTGGATCATCACCGAGCCCGGCTGGCCGGGGGTCCGCCGCAGGGTGGTGAGGTCGAGGACGAACTCGAAGTCGCCGTACCCCTGGTCCCACGACGACATCGCGTAGCCGTCGACGGTGTTCATGTCGACGTCGACGGCGAGCAGGTAGTTGCACCCCTCCGTGCCGTGCGCCAGCACGTGGTCGAGGAAGAACCGGGCGTGCAGGCGCTTGCCCTGCAGGCGCCCCTGCATGTCGGTGAAGGCCACGATGACCGTGTCGACCTCACCGGCCTCGACTCCCGCGCGCAGCTGGTCGACGGTGAGCTGCGGGGGTCCACCCGGATGGATCGAGCTCGGCATGGTCCGTCCCTTCGTGTCGCTATCCGATGAGTCCGCGCAGGAGGGCGGACGTCGCGTCGCAGTGCTCCTCCATGATGGTGCGGGCCGCGCCGGGGTCACCGTCGAGGATCGCCGCGACGACGGCATCGTGCTGCTCGTGGGAGTGCTCGATGTTGGTGCGCAGCACGGGGATTGCCGCGAGCAGCTCGCCCAGGGCGGCCTGCGCCCGGGTCACGGCCTCGACGACCATCGGGGACCCGGTCACGGTCGCGACGGCGAGGTGCAGGCGTGAGTCGGCGATGCGGTGCGCCGACAGGTCGGCAGCACGCACGGCGGCGCACGACTCGAGCAGCCAGTCGCGCTGGTCCCGGGACAGCGTGCGGGTCGCGGCGAGGCGCGCCGCGCCGGGCTCGACGACCCGGCGGTAGTCGAGGGCGTCCTCGAGGGCCGCGCCGTGACGGATGCCGGTCGCCGCCGCGGGCGTGGGCCGACCGCCCGGCCCGTGCCCGGCATCCGTGACGACCGTGCCGCCGCCGCGGCCACGCCGCGTCGTGACCAGGCCCGAGTCGCGCAGCGCCGCGATGGCCTCACGCAGGGTGTTGCGCGAGACGCCGAGCCGCTCGGCGAGGTCGCGCTCCGGCGGCAGCTGCTCGCCGACGACGAAGACCCCGAGCCGGATCGCCGTCGCGAGCTGCTCGACGGTGGTCTCGAAGACGTTGCCGACGGCCGGGCGCAGCACGGCATCCGGCAGCCGGGTGGGCTGCGGCGCGGGCTGCTCTCGGGTCACGGGAGCGAGGATAGCCGTGAATGGTCCGCCCGTGAACCTTTAGTCGTCAGGCGAGCCGGGTCAGCCAGCCGTGGGTGTCCTCGGAGCGCCCGTACTGCACGTCGAGCAGGGCGCTGCGGATGGCGTTCGTCACCTCTCCCCCGGACTCGCCCGCCGTCGAGGGGGCGGACCCACCCTCCCAGCGCAGCTCGCCGACGGGGGTGACGACGGCGGCGGTGCCGCACGCGAAGACCTCACGGATCTCGCCGCTCGCGACCCCCTCCTTCCACTCCTCGATCGGGATCCTGCGCTCCTCCGGGTCCAGGCCGAGGTCCTTGGCGAGCTCGAGGATCGAGCTGCGCGTCACGCCCTCGAGGATCGTGCCGGTGAGCTCGGGGGTGACGAGGCGGTTGTCGCGCGTGACGAAGAAGAGGTTCATCCCGCCGAGCTCCTCGATGTACGTCTGCGTCGACGAGTCGAGGAAGACGGCCTGGTCGCAGCCGTGCTCGATGCCCTCGAGCTGGCCGGCGAGCGAGGACGCGTAGTTGCCGCCGGTCTTGGCCGCCCCCGTGCCCCCGGCGCCGGCGCGCGCGTAGTGCTGGGAGATCCAGAGCGTGACCGGCTTGAGGCCGCCGGAGAAGTAGGCGCCGGCGGGCGAGGCGATGAGGCAGTACGTGACCTCGTTCGCCGGGCGGACGCCGAGGAACGCCTCGCTCGCGAAGACGAAGGGGCGCAGGTACAGGCTCGTCTCGCCCGTGCCGGCCGGCGGGACCCACGGCTCGTCGACCGCGAGCAGGGCACGCAGCGAGCCGAGGAAGTCCTCGGTCGGCAGCTCGGGGAGCGCGAGGCGGCGGGCGCTGCGCTGCATGCGCTCGGCGTTGGCCTCGGGCCGGAACGACCAGACCGACCCGTCGGCGTGCCGGTAGGCCTTGAGCCCCTCGAAGATCTCCTGCGCGTAGTGGAGCACCGCGGCGCTCGGCATGAGCTGGATGGGTCCGTAGGGCTCGACGCGGCCGTCGCCCCACCCACCGCTCCTCGTCCACACCGCGCGCACCATGTGGTCGGTGAAGAAGACCCCGAAGCCGGGGTTGGCGTGGATCGCGGCGCGCCGCTCCTCGCTCGCCGGGGTCGGGTTGCGACGGACGTCGAAGGTCAGGCTCATGGGACTCGCGGGTCCTTTCCTCGGGGAGCGTCGGTGCTTCCCGAGAGGCTACCGGTCGGGCGCCGACTCAGAGTCGGGCGGCGATGGCGTCACCGACGGCGGAGGTCGCGCGCGGCGCCGTGCCCCGCTCGGCGAGGTCGGCGGCGACCGCCCGCTCGACCCGCTCGGCCTCGGCGGGGTGTCCGAGGTGCGCGAGGAGCATCCCGACCGACAGCACGGTCGCGGTGGGGTCGGCCCGGCCCTGGCCCGCGATGTCCGGTGCCGAGCCGTGCACGGGCTCGAACATGCTCGGGTAGCGCCGCTCGGGGTTGATGTTGCCGCTCGCCGCGAGCCCGATGCCGCCGGCGACCGCCGCGGCGATGTCGGTGATGATGTCGCCGAAGAGGTTGTCGGTGACGATGACGTCGAAGCGCCCGGGGTCGGTCGTGAGGAAGATCGTCGCGGCGTCGACGTGCTGGTAGGCCGTCTCGACGTCCGGGAACTCGGCACCGACCTCCTCGACGGTGCGCCGCCACAGGTGACCGGCGTGGGTCAGCACGTTGTGCTTGTGCACGAGGGTGAGGTGGCGGCGGGGGCGCGCCTGGGCGCGGGCGAAGGCGTCGCGGACGACGCGCTCCACGCCGAAGCGGGTGTTGACGCTCACCTCGGTCGCGATCTCGTGCGGGGTACCCGTGCGCAGCGAGCCGCCGTTGCCGACGTAGGGCCCCTCGGTGCCCTCGCGCACGACGACGAAGTCGATGCCGCCGGGGGCGACCCGCTCGACGTCGAGCGGGCTCGCCACCCCGGGGTAGAGCCGGGCCGGTCGGAGGTTGACGTAGTGCTCGAGGGCGAAGCGCAGCGGCAGCAGGACCCCCCGCTCGAGCACCCCGCTCGGCACGGTCGGGTCACCGATCGCGCCGAGCAGGATCGCGTCGTGGGCGGAGAGCTCGGCGAGCACGGACTCCGGCAGCGTCTCGCCGGTCGCGTGCCAGCGCCGGGCCCCGAGGTCGTACTCGGTCGTCGTGACCTTGGGGCCGTCCGAGCCGATCGCGGCGTCGAGGACCTTGAGCCCCTCCGCGACGACCTCGGGCCCGATGCCGTCGCCACCGATGACCGCGAGGTCGAGGGTCTGCGTGGTGCGCTCGCTCATGCTCTCCAGCCTAGGGACGGTCCCGGCATCCGGACGGTCCGTCCACTGCGTGGGCGCGACGGGGGTCGAGTCAGTCGTCCGAGTGGCCCTGGTCGCGCAGGTCCATCGACTCCTGGAGTGCCTGGCGCGCCAGGGTGGCCTCGTCGAGCATGGGGTTGTCGTTCATGGTCGTCTCCTTCGGCGGCCGGTGGGCCGGCGTCATCACTGCTGTCTGTGGGTGGTCGGCTCGAGCCGACCGATGGGTCGGCGAGCCGGTCAGCGACGTCGCGGGGTCTCCGCGGCGAGGGTGCTGACTACCGGACCTCGCCGCGGCCGGGAATGAGGAGGAGTCCCTCGCGCCGCTGCATGCCCCCGACGGTACGTGGGCCCCCGCCCACCCGTCAGTCCACTCTCACCATCCGGACGGTTCACGGACGAGACCTGCGCCACACCGGGACATCCACCCCCCGGATCCGTCGTGGCGTGAACACTTCACCACTGGATCGGTGGCCCGACGTCATGCGAGGTCCGAGCGAGCCGCGGCCGGTGCGCTGCTGCGGCAGGATGCTGCCGACGAGCCGGCCGGACGACGGGAGGTCGAGTGCGCATCCGCTACCTGCTGCTCGACGCGTACGGCGTGGGCGGCACGATCCGGGCCACCTTCTCGATGGCGGGGGCCCTGGCCCGGCGGGGCCACGACGTCGAGGTCGCGAGCCTGCGCCAGCCGCGCCCCGAGCCGCGCCTCCCGCTGCCGCCGGGCGTCCGGCTCGTGTCGCTCACCGGCACCCGACCACGCCGCGTGCGCGGGCTGCGGCCCGGGGCGACCGTGCGGTGGGCGACCCGCGCGGCGCTGCGCGGCACGGCGACCCGTCTCGCAGACGGCGCCGACCCCCGTGTCGGGTCGCTCACCCTCGCGTCCGACCTGTGGCTGCGCCGCTACGTGCGCGCCCAGCACGACTGTGTCGTCGTCTCCACCCGCGAGGCGCTCTCCGTCGCGCTCGCCCGCGTGCGCACCGAGGAGCACGTCGCCGTCGCCCAGGAGCACAACCACATCCGGCGGGGCGCGCCCAGCCGCGCCGACTACGTGCGCTGGTACCCCTCGCTCGACGCCCTCGTGACGCTCACCGAGGGGGATGCCGCGGACTACCGGGCGCTGCTCGGCGCGGGCTGCCGCGTCGAGACGGTCCCCAACGCCGTGCCGCTGGGGTGGGTGGCGGGGCCGGCGCGGCTCGAGGACCCCGTCGTCCTCGCCGCGGGCCAGCTCGTGCACCGCAAGGGCTTCGACCTGCTCATCGACGCGTGGGGCCGGGTCGCCCGGGACCACCCCGGCTGGCGGTTGCGCATCGTCGGGAGCGGGCGGGAGCGGACCGACCTCGACCGGCGCGTCGGGCAGGCCGGGCTCTCGGGCAGCGTCGAGCTCGTGGGGTTCGCCCCCGACGTCGGCGCCGAGCTGCTCGGGTGCTCGGTCTTCGCCCTGAGCTCGCGCTCCGAGGGCCTGCCGATGGTCGTCCTCGAGGCGATGGCCACCGGCGTCCCGGTGGTCGCCTTCGACTGCCCCACCGGCCCGCGCGACCTCGTCGTCCACGGGGTCACCGGCCTCCTCGTGCCGCCGGGCGACGTGGCGGGGCTCGCCACGGCGATCGGGCGGCTCGCCGCCGACCCGGGCCTGCGCTCGGCGATGGGCGCCGCGGCCCGCGACCGGGCGGCCGCCTTCGACGCCGAGGTCGTCGCGGCCCGGTGGGAGCGCCTGTTCGGCGAGCTCGCCGACGACCGGGGGCTGTCGGTCGGACGGTAGAGCGCCCCGGCCCGGCGGTCGGGATCAGACGAGGTCGACGACGCGGACGGTCTCGGCGCCGATCTCCTTCTCGATCGCGGTGACGACGTCGTCCGGGATCTCGTTGTCGACGGTGAGGGCCACGAGGGCCTTCGCCGTCTCGTCGTCGCGCGAGACCTGCATGCCCGCGATGTTGACGTCGGCGTCGCCGAGCAGCTTGCCGACCGCGCCGATGACGCCCGGCCGGTCCTCGTAGGAGAAGAACGCCATGTGCGTGCTCAGGGGGATCTCGAGGTCGTAGCCGTTGATGCCGATGAGCTTCTGCACCATCTTGGGGCCGGTGAGCGTACCCGAGACCGACACCGTCGTGCCGTCGGAGAGCGTGCCGTGGAGCGTCGTGACGTTGCGGAAGTCCTCCGAGGTCTCCTCGGTGAGCAGGCGCGACGCGCAGCCACGATCCTTGGCGATGAGCGGCGCGTTGACGTACGTCACGGGGTCCTCGGTGATGTCGGTGAACAGGCCCTTGAGCGCCGAGAGCTCCCACACCGACACGTCGTGGCTCGTGATCTCGCCACGCACCTCGACGTCGAGCTGCACCGGGACGGACCCGGCGAAGGCGGTGAAGACGCGGCCGAGCTTCTCGACGAGGTCGATGCCGGGGCGCACCTCCTCGGCGACGGCGCCACCCGAGACGTTGACGGCATCCGGCACGAGGTCGCCGCCGAGGGCGAGGCGGACCGACTTCGCGACCGCCACGCCGGCCTTCTCCTGGGCCTCCTCGGTCGAGGCGCCGAGGTGCGGGGTGACGACGACCGACTCGAGGGCGAAGAGCGGGCTGTCGGTGCACGGCTCCTTGGCGAACACGTCGATGCCGGCCCCGGCGACGCGACCCTCGGTGATGGCCTCGGCGAGGGCCTCCTCGTCGAGCACGCCACCGCGGGCGGCGTTGACGACCCGCACGGTGGGCTTGACCTTCGTCAGGGCCTCCTTGCCGATGAGCCCGACGGTCTCGGGCGTCTTCGGCAGGTGGATCGTGATGAAGTCGCTCTCGGCGAGCAGCTCGTCGAGGGTGACGAGGCGGGCCCCGAGCTGGCCGGCGCGCTGCACGGACACGTAGGGGTCGTAGGCGAGGATCTCGACGCCGAAGCCCTTGAGGCGCTCGGCGACGAGCTGGCCGATGCGGCCGAACCCGACGATGCCGACCTTCTTGTCGAGCAGCTCGACGCCGCCGTACTTGCTGCGCTTCCACGCACCGTTGCGCAGCGCCTCGTTGGCCGGCGCGATGTTGCGGGCGCAGGCGAGGAGCAGGCCGACCGCAAGCTCGGCGGCCGAGGTGATGTTGGACGTCGGGGCGTTGACGACCATGACGCCGGCCTTGGTCGCCGCGTCGACGTCGACGTTGTCGAGACCCACGCCGGCCCGCGCGACGACCTTGAGGGTGCGGGCCGCCGCGAGCGCCTCGGCGTCGATGTTCGTCGCGGAGCGGATGAGGATCGCGTCGACGTCGGCGATGGCCGGGAGCAGCTGGGCGCGGTCTGCGCCGTCGACGTGGCGGACCTCGAAGTCCGGGCCGAGGGCATCGATGGTCGCGGGCGAGAGCTCCTCGGCGATGAGGACGACGGGCTTGGTCACGAAGGGTCTCTCTTCTCGGTGCTTCGGTCGGTCTGCCCGCCAGGGCGTGCGGGATGCCGGGTGCCCGGGTGGGCGGCGCCCGCGACCGGGGTGGTCCGGGCCAGCCGGCACGCCGCTGGGCCGGGATTCCATGATAGGGGCGTGCCAGCATGTGGACACCGCCGCCCACGATGTGACCCGCAGGGGGCTTCGCCCGTGTCCCCCGACCCCGGAAATCCCCTGGGAGCTCCGCCTGTGCGCCCGCCAGCCGGGTCGAGGTGAAACCGCCAGCCCAGGTGCGCAGGATCACCCCGAATGCCGCGAGGCCCCGCTGGGTCGAGGTGCTACCGCGTGCCCAGGTGCGCAGGATCACCTCGAGTCGGCGGGAGCCTCCGTCGTCGGGGTCGGCACCGGGTCGTCGCCCGCGGGTCGCTCGAGCCGCCGGGACACGAGGACGATCGCGACGACGACCCCGACGGCGACGAGCCCCCACCACCACGACAGGTCGCCGAACCACGCGTCGAGCACCGTGAACCCCACCGTCGTGTAGACGAGCGCCCACAGCGCGGCACCGACGGTGACGGCGGGCAGGAAGCGGCGCTGCGGCATCCTCAGCATGCCTGCCGACGCGTTGATGGCCGTCTGCACGCCGACCGTGAGGAAGCCCAGCGTCACCGCCGGGGCGCCGAAGCGTCGCACCCATCCCTCCGCGCGGCGCACGACGGGTCGCTCGAGCTGGTGCGACCAGCGCGAGCGGCCACCACCGGCCCGAACCCCGCGCCCGAGCCAGTACGTCGCCGTCCCCCGGGTGAACGCCCCGACCCAGAGCACCGCGAAGACGACCCCGACGGGCCAGTCCTCGACGAACGACTCCACGGGAGAAGCGTAGGCGCCCGGGGACCCGTGATCCCCGTCCCCAGCGCACCCACCCCGACTCCGTGCGACATCAGTGCGGTTTTCGCGAGGCGACGCCCGCAGAACCGCACCGATGTCGCACGAGGTCGCAGGTGCCCGGGTGGGAGGCGTCAGCGGGCGGCGGAGCCCTCTGTGTAGTCGGCGTCGCGGTCGGTGTCGACCCACGCCATGAGCTTGCGCAGCTCGCGACCGGTCGCCTCGATCGGGTGCTGGGCGCCCTTCTCGCGCAGCGCCGTGAACTCCGGCGCCCCGGCGTCCTGGTCGTCGATGAACCGCTGGGCGAACGAGCCGTTGCGGATGTCGGCGAGCACCGCCTTCATGTTCTCCTTGACGTGCGGGTCGATGACGCGTGGCCCGGACACGTAGTCGCCGTACTCGGCCGTGTCGGACACCGACCAGCGCTGCTTGGCGATGCCGCCCTCGATCATGAGGTCGACGATGAGCTTGAGCTCGTGGAGGCACTCGAAGTACGCGACCTCGGGCTGGTAACCCGCCTCGACGAGGGTCTCGAAGCCGTACATGACGAGCTGCGAGGCGCCGCCGCAGAGCACCGCCTGCTCGCCGAACAGGTCGGTCTCGGTCTCCTCGGTGAACGTCGTGCGGATGCCGCCCGCGCGCAGCCCGCCGATGGCCTTGCCGTAGGACTTCGCGAGGTCCCACGCGGCGCCGGAGGCGTCCTGCTCGACGGCGAGCAGCACCGGGACCCCACGGCCGTCGACGAACTCGCGGCGCACGATGTGGCCCGGGCCCTTCGGCGCGACCATGAGGACGTCGGAGCCGGCCGGGGGCTTGATGTAGCCGAAGCGGATGTTGAAGCCGTGGCCGAAGAGCAGGGCCGCGCCGTCGGCGAGGTTCGGCGCGATGTGCTCGGCGTAGACCCCGCGCTGCACCTGGTCGGGGGTGAGGATGACGACGAGGTCGGCCTCCCTGACGGCGTCCGCGACGTCGAGCACGCGCAGGCCCTCGGCCTCGGCCTTGGGTCGCGACGCCGAGCCCGCGGCGAGGCCGACGCGCACGTCGACCCCGGAGTCGCGCAGGTTGAGCGCGTGGGCGTGGCCCTGGCTGCCGTATCCGATGACCGCGACCCTGCGGCCCTGGATGACGGACAGGTCGGCGTCGTCGTCGTAGAACATCTCGGCCATCGTGTCGGCCTCTCCTTGTGGGTGGTGGTTGGTTCTCGTCGGACTGTATGCCGTGCGCCCGGCGGCGTGCGGCGTGGTCTCGTCCCGCGGGGACGGTGGGTTCGAGGCCGTCGTCCGGGTCGTCGCCCGACCGGCGGACTCAGGCGCTGCGCAGGGTGCGGTCGGTGATCGAGCGGGGGCCACGGCCGATCGCGACGATGCCGGACTGCACGAGCTCCTTGACGCCGTACGGGTCGAGGACGTCGAGCAGGGCCCGCAGCTTGTCGGTCGTGCCGGTCGCCTCGATGGTCAGCGAGTCGGTGGCGACGTCGACGACCTTGGCGCGGAACATCTGCACCATCTCGAGCACCTGGCTGCGGGTCGCGGCGTCGGCGCGCACCTTGATGAGCATGACCTGGCGCTGGACCGCCGAGCTCGGCTCGAGCTCGACGACCTTGAGCACCTCGACGAGCTTGTTGAGCTGCTTGGTCACCTGCTCGAGCGGGAGCTCGTCGACGTCGACGACGACGGTCATCCGCGACACGTCGGCGTACTCGGTCTCCCCCACCGCGAGGGAGTCGATGTTGAAGCCCCGCCGGGAGAAGAGGGCGGCGATCCGGGCGAGGACGCCCGGCTTGTTCTCGACGAGGACGGACAGGGTGTGCTTGGACATGACGGCTGCGCCCTTCAGTTGCGGTGGGACCCGGAGGGGACCCCGTCGTGGTCGGCGTCGGTCGACTGCTCGATGGCCTCGGACTCCTCGCGGTCCCACTGGGGTGCGGTGTCGCGGGCGACCTGGATGAGGTCGTTGCTCACCCCGGCCGCGACCATCGGCCAGACCATCGCATCGCGGTGGACGACGAAGTCGACGACGACCGGCCGGTCGGTGACCTCCATCGCGGCGCGGATCGTCGCGTCGACGTCCTCGGGTCGCTCGCAGCGCAGCCCGGCGCACCCGTAGGCCTCGGCGAGCTTGACGAAGTCCGGGACCCGCGAGCCGACCGAGGTGTGCAGGTCGGTGTTGGAGTAGCGCTCGTTGTAGAAGAGCGTCTGCCACTGCCGCACCATGCCGAGCGAGCTGTTGTTGATGACCGCGACCTTGATCGGGATGTTGTTGATGACGCAGGTCGCGAGCTCCTGGTTCGTCATCTGGAAGCAGCCGTCGCCGTCGATGGCCCACACGGTGCGTCCGGGCTCGCCGACCTGCGCGCCCATGGCTGCGGGCACGGCGTACCCCATCGTCCCGAGGCCGCCGGAGTTGAGCCAGGCGTTGGGGCGCTCGTACTGCACGAACTGGGCGGCCCACATCTGGTGCTGGCCGACGCCGGCGACGTAGACGGCATCCGGGCCGGCGATCGCGCTGAGCCGCTCGATGACGTACTGCGGCGCGAGCGAGGCCTCCTCGGGCTCGGTGTAGCCGACCGGGAAGAGCGACTTCCAGCCGGCGACCCGCTCGCGCCACTCGGTGTAGTCGCCGCCCCGTCCGGCGTCGTTGTCGGCGTCGACGGCCTCGATGAGGTCGGCGATGACGGCCTTGCAGTCGCCGACGATCGGCACGTCGGCCTTGCGGTTCTTGCTGATCTCGGCCGGGTCGATGTCGGCGTGGATGACCTTGGCCTCCGGGGCGAAGCTCTTGAGCTGGCCGGTGACCCGGTCGTCGAAGCGGGCGCCGAGGGCGATGATGAGGTCCGACTTCTGCAGGCCGGTGACGGCGGAGACCGAGCCGTGCATGCCCGGCATCCCGAGGTGGAGCGGGTGGCTGTCGGGCAGCGCGCCGCGGGCCATGAGGGTCGTGACGACCGGGATCTGCGAGAGCTCGACGAAGCGGCGCAGCTCGTCGCTCGCGCGGGCCCGGATGACACCCCCACCGACGTAGAGCACGGGGCGCTCGGCCTCGGCGATGAGCCGGGCCGCCTCGCGGATCTGCTTGCTGTGCGGCCGGGTCACCGGGCGGTAGCCGGGCAGCTCGATGCGCGGCGGCCACGAGAAGGTCGTGCGGGCCTGGAGCGCGTCCTTGGAGATGTCGACGAGCACCGGCCCGGGGCGCCCGGTGGCGGCGATGTGGAACGCCTCGGCGATGACCCGCGGGATGTCGTCGGCCGTGGTCACGAGGTAGTTGTGCTTCGTGATCGGCATCGTGATGCCGCGGATGTCGGCCTCCTGGAAGGCGTCGGTGCCGATCGCGGCCGAGCTCACCTGGCCGGTGATCGCGACGATCGGCACCGAGTCCATGTGCGCGTCGGCCAGCGGGGTGACGAGGTTGGTCGCACCCGGCCCGGACGTCGCCATGCACACGCCGACCCGCCCGGTCGCCGCTGCGTAGCCCTCGGCGGCGTGGCCGGCACCCTGCTCGTGGCGCACGAGGATGTGGCGCACCTTGACCGAGTCGAGGAGCGGGTCGTACGCCGGGAGGATCGCCCCGCCCGGGATGCCGAACACCGTGTCGACGTCCATCGCCTCGAGCGAGAGCACGAGGCTCTGCGCGCCCGTCACCTCGATGGGGGTCCGTGCCCTGGCCTGCTGCGCGACCTGCGCGGGACTGGGCGCGCTGGGGGCCACTGGGACAACCGGGTTCGCCGGTCTCACTTCGGTCACTGCCGTTCACCGCTCTCTGGTCTTCGCCGAGTGCTCGCGCCCGGCGTCCGTGCACAAAAAAACCCTCCAGTCCCGTGGCGGGACGACGGAGGGAGCGCGTCTGGTCGGGATCGGTCAGACGCGCCGGGGAAGTACGAGGACTCGGGCCACACGTGAACTCTCCCCCGGCGGGTATGCCGTGTCAACCGGCGAGACGGCCAATCCCACGATCCGGAACCGTGAGGTCGCTCACCCGGTGCGGGTGAACTACCCGGATGCCGCCTCGCCGTGCGGTCCGGCTCCGCTAGCGTTCGCGCCAGCCCGGCCGCTCAGGCGAGGCCACCCCACCCGGTCACAGGAGCGCCGCCATGACCACCGAGACCACCATCGTCTTCGTCACCGTCGTCGGCCTGCGGTTCCTCCTGCCGCTGTTCATCCCACGCTGGCCGCTCCCCGCCGTCCTCGCCTGCCTCGTGCTCGACGGCATCGACCAGTCGATCTTCCAGGCCTTCGGCTTCGACCCTCCCGGGTACCAGAACTACGACAAGGCGATGGACCTGTTCTACCTGTCGATCGCGTTCCTGTCGTCGCTGCAGAACTGGACCCACTCCGGCGCCGTCGGCATCTCCCGGTTCCTCTTCTTCTACCGGATGGTCGGGGTCATGGCGTTCGAGATCACCGGGGTGCGCACCATCCTCCTCATCTTCCCCAACACCTTCGAGTACTTCTTCATCGCCTACGAGGCGGTCCGGCTCCGCTGGGACCCGCGTCGGTTCAGCCGCCACTTCTGGATCGTCACCGCGGCCTGTATCTGGATCTTCATCAAGCTGCCGCAGGAGTACTGGATCCACGTCGCCCAGCTCGACTTCACCGACACCTGGCAGGAGGTGCCGTGGTTCCCGCCGCTCGTCGTCAGCGCCGTGCTCGTCGGGCTCGCCGTGCTCTGGTTCGTCGTGCGCCCGCGCCTGCTGCCGCCCGACCACGCCTGGCGCGTCGCGGCGGACCCCCTGCCGGAGGAGATGGCCACCGCCGCCCAGCGGGACGCGTGGACCGCCGCCCACGTGCGGATCTGGTCGTGGTCGACGCTGGAGAAGGTCGTGCTCATCGGGCTGCTCTCGACGATCTACGCGCGCATCCTGCCCGGCCTCGAGGTCTCCGACCTGCGGATGTTCGTCGGCATCGCCGCGTACGTCGTCGCCAACGTCGCGATCTCGCTCGTCGTCGCCCGCCGTGTCGGCAGCCGCGAGGGGCTGGCCGCGGCCTTCGGCAGCCGCGTCCTCGTCAACCTCGGCCTCGTCCTCGTCGCCCGGATCCTCCTCGGGGGCAGCGCCCTCGACGAGTCGGCCACGGTGTTCTTCGTGCTCCTGCTCTCCCTCCTCGTCACGATGCACGACCGCTTCTCGCCCGTCGCCGCGGTGCGCGCCGAGCACGACGAGCGCGACCCGGCTCCCGCCGCACGGGCGGCGGCCTGACGAGCCGCTCACCCGCAAGCGCTCGCGCCCCGCAGCAGGACACCGCGGCTGCGCCGTCGGACAGGCAGTCGGGCACGGGAGAGGACTGGGCGCACCCGGGCCCCGCTCAGCCGAGTGACTCGGCGCAGCGACTGCATGTTCGTGTGGTCGCTGCCACCTCAGACGTCACGCACGCGGAGGACTCGGGAGGAAGCCGAGGGCGGGCGACCAGGACCACACACCCCGGGGTCACAGCTGGGCGGCATCCAGCTGGGCGAGCAGCTCCGGGGCCCGCCGGTCGAGGCGTCGCCCGCCGAGCACGACACCCAGCGCGAGCAGGCCGAGGCCGTAGCCCGTGCCGACGCCGAGCGCGACCCACCGGCCGGCGCCCGACCCCGACGTCGCGACGGCGAGGACGGCGGCCGGCAGGGTGAGGAGCACCGGCCCGACGAACGACACGATGGCGGTGAGGCACCCCTGTGCGGCTCCGCCCGACGTCGCCGCGAACGGGTTCCCGCCGGTGCGCGGCGCGGTCCCGGGGAGCACGGCGCCGACCGCGACGGCTAGCCCGAGGCTGGCGAGGAACGCGACGACGACGACGGTGAGCCACGGCACCGGGCTGGAGATGACCCCAAGGGCCAGGCTCACGGCATACGTGAGCACGACGACCGGCCCGAAGACGACGGTCGAGGCCAGGGCCCGGCCCAGCCGGTCCTCCCACCCGCGGACGCCGACCGCGACGTGCAGCCACCACGCCGGCCCGTCGAAGGCGAGGTCGTTCATGAGGGTGAGGCCCGCGAAGACGGCGAGGGTGACGATGCCGACCCCGGCGAGGCCGGGGGCGTCGGTGAGGACCGCCTGGACGACGAAGAAGACCGGCAGGACACCCGTGCGCAGGGCGATCCCGACGAGGCGGCTGTCGCGGTACCAGGCCCGCACCCGCCGCGCGGCGATCGTCGCGGTCGGGGAGGTGCCGAGGAGGGCGGGCAGGAGCAGGCCCCGGCCGATGCGCTGACCTCCCGAGCTCGTGAGCGGCGAGGTGAGCGAGCGGGCGAGCAGGCGCATCCACACCACCCACAGGAGCCCGACGAGTCCGACGGCGAGGACGAGGTGCGCGGCGGCGCTGCCCCACCGACCCGTGGCGACGTCGAACGGCAGGGCCCAGGCCCAGCCGACCGGGGTCCACGAGGCGACCGTCGCCGAGCGCGTCGCATCGAAGGCGGTGAGGTCGGCGACGACCGATCCCGTCGTGAGGAGGAGGTTGAGCCCGAGCGGCAGGAGCGTGGCGAGCGAGACGACCACCGCCCCGAGCACCCGCCCCACCCGGGTCGTCATGACCCGGGCGAGCGCACTCGTCACGGCGCGCGAGAGCAGCACCGCCGTGAGCACGCCGAGCACCCCGCCGAGCAGGGCCGCGGGAACCGCCGCCGGGTGGCCGAACCACGCGCCGACCTGCGCGAGCGCGAGCCCCGAGAGCATGACGGCCGGGATGCCGGTGAGCGCCGCGGCGAGCAGCCCCCGGGCGAGCTCGGGGGCCCGCAGCGGGAGCACGGCGAAGCGGGCGGGGTCGAGGGTCGCGTCGACGCCGGCGGCGATGAGGGCGAGCACGGTCCACATGAGCGTCAGGACGGTGAAGAGCGGCACGGTGAGCGCCGTGACCCGCAGCGGCTGCCCGGACAGCAGCACGAGGGTCGGGCCGAGGAGCGCGAGCACGGCGAGGGCGCCGAGGCCGCCGAGGATCGACGACACGAGGTGGAGCGTGCTGCGCGCCATGGCGGTGCGCCACATCGCGAGGCGCAGGCGCACGACGAGGGCGGTCACGGCATCCGCCGCCTCACCCCAGCCACGCGAGGCCGTCGCCCCCGGCGTCGGACGCCCCGACGAGCTCGAGGAAGCGGTCGTGGAGGGTGCCGCCGCGGGTCAGCCCGGCGACCGTGTCGGCGGCGAGCACCCGCCCCGAGGAGATGACGGCGACCCGGTCGCACAGGCCCTCGACGAGCTCCATGACGTGGCTCGACATGACGACGGTGCCGCCGCCCGCGACGTACCGGCGCAGGATCGTGCGGATCGTCTGGCCCGACACCGGGTCGACCGCCTCGAACGGCTCGTCGAGCACGAGCAGGCGCGGGGCGTGGATGAGGGCGGCGGCGAGGCTGACCTTCTTCACCATCCCGGCCGAGTAGTCGGCGACGACCGTGCGGGCGTCGTCGGCGAGGTCGAGCACGGCGAGCAGCTCGTCGGCGCGGTCGGCGGTGACGTCGCGCGGCATCCGGCGCAGCGCCCCGACGTAGGTGAGCAGCTCGCGTCCCGACAGCTGCTCGAACAGCCGCATCCCGTCGGGGGCCACCCCCATGACCGCCTTCGCCGCGGCGGGGTCGGCCCAGACGTCGTGGCCGAGCACGCGGGCGGTGCCGCCGTCGGGCCGCAGCAGCCCGGTGGCCATCGACAGGGTCGTCGTCTTGCCCGCCCCGTTCGGGCCGACGAGCCCGTAGAGGGAGCCGCGCGGCACGGCGAGGGAGAGCTCGTGGACGACCCGGCGCCCGCGGAACTCCTTGACGAGGCCGGTCAGCTCGAGCGCCGGCCCCACCCCCGACGGCTCAGTCACACACGGCGCCCTGGCTCGCGCTGCCGACGAGCCGCCGGTACTTCGCGAGGACGCCACGGGTGTACTTCGGGGCGGGGTGGGTGAGGCCCTCGGCCCGGCGTCGCGCGAGCTCGTCGTCGTCGACGAGGAGGTCGAGGCGGCCCTGGGCGACGTCGAGCCGGATGCCGTCGCCGTCGCGGACGTAGGCGATCGGCCCCTCGTCGACGGCCTCGGGGGCGACGTGCCCGACGCACAGGCCGGTCGTGCCGCCCGAGAACCGCCCGTCGGTGAGGAGGAGCACGTCCTTGCCGAGGCCGGCACCCTTGATGGCGCCGGTCACCGCGAGCATCTCGCGCATCCCGGGCCCGCCCTTGGGGCCCTCGTACCGGATGACGACGACGTCGCCGGCGACCATCGTGCCGTCCTCGACGGCATCCATCGCGGCCCGCTCGCCGTCGAAGACGCGGGCGGTGCCCTCGAAGACGTCGGAGTCGAACCCGGCCGACTTGACGACGGCACCCCCGGGCGCGAGCGAGCCGGTGAGGATCGTGATGCCGCCGGTCGCGTGGATCGGCTCGCGCATGGCCCGCACGACCTTGCCGTCGACGTCGGGCGGCGCGATGTGGGCGAGGTTGTCGGCCATGGTGCGCCCGGTGACGGTGAGGCAGTCGCCGTGCAGGAGACCGGCATCGAGCAGGGCACGCATGACGACGGGCACGCCGCCGACGCGGTCGACGTCGGTCATGACGTAGGAGCCGAACGGCTTGACGTCGGCGAGGTGCGGCACCCGCCGGCCGATCCGCGCGAAGTCGGCGAGGGAGAGGTCGACGTCGGCCTCGTGCGCGATCGCGAGCAGGTGCAGGACGGCGTTCGTCGAGCCGCCGAAGGCCATGACGACGGCGATGGCGTTCTCGAAGGCCTCCTTGGTCATGATGTCGCGCGCGGTGATGCCGCGGCGGAGCAGCTCGACGACGGCCTCCCCCGACCTGCGGGCGAAGCCGTCGCGCCGGCGGTCGGTGGCCGGAGGTGCCGCCGAGCCGGGCAGGGACATCCCGATCGCCTCGGCCACCGAGGCCATCGTGTTGGCGGTGTACATGCCGCCGCAGGCGCCCTCGCCGGGGCAGATCGCGCGCTCGATGGCGTCGACGTCCTCGCGGCTCATCAGGCCGCGGGCGCACGCGCCGACCGCCTCGAACGCGTCGATGATCGTCACGGTGCGCTCGGAGCCGTCGGACATCTTCGCGATGCCGGGCAGGATCGACCCGGCGTAGAGGAAGACCGACGCCAGGTCGAGGCGCGCGGCGGCCATGAGCATGCCGGGCAGCGACTTGTCGCACCCGGCGAGCAGCACGGAGCCGTCGAGGCGCTCGGCCTGCATGACCGTCTCGACCGAGTCGGCGATGATCTCGCGGCTCACGAGGGAGAAGTGCATGCCCTCGTGGCCCATCGAGATGCCGTCGCTCACCGAGATCGTGCCGAACTCGAGCGGGTAGCCGCCGCCGGCGTGGACGCCCTCCTTGACCGCCTTGGCGAGCCGGTCGAGCGACAGGTTGCACGGCGTGATCTCGTTCCACGAGCTCGCGACGCCGATCTGGGGCTTCGCGAAGTCGTCGTCACCGAGGCCCACCGCCCGCAGCATCCCCCGCGCCGCGGTCTTCTCGAGCCCGTCGGTGACGTCGCGGCTGCGGGGCTTGATGTCCGGTGACGTGGTCATGCCGCTCATCCTAGGGAGCCGGCGCGCCGGGACGCCCCGGCGTCCCGGCGGCCGGCGCGCTCAGGTGGCGAGGGTGCCGCGCACGACGCTGTCGCCGGAGTGCTCCGGGGCCGCGTCGAAGCCCTCGCGGGAGATGTCGACGATGACGTAGCCCTCGTCGAGCAGGTCCTGCGGGATGGCGAAGGACTGGTCGGTCTCGCCGGGGCGGAGCACGCCGACCGACACCATGCGCTGGAGGTCCTCGTTGATGAGCCACACCTCGAGGTACCCGTCCGCCGCGTCGATCGGCTCGGTGCGCACGGCCAGGTCGAGCCGGTCCTCGTGCCGCACGACGTCGGCGGACCCCTTGACCTGCTGGGTGTCGAGGGTGTCCAGGCTCGTGCTCGCGACCGTGGTGCCGGCCGGCACCGCCTCCTCGCGGTCGAGCAGGCGCGTCCCGGCCACGCCGACGACGAGCCCGGCCGCCGCCGCACCGGCGACCCAGGCGAGCGGGAGGCCGCGGCGCTGGCGCGCACCGCGGCGCCGGCTCAGCTCGTCGGCGGGGACGACGGCGGACGCGCCGGCGTCGGTGGACCCGGGGGCGTCGGTGGACGCGGGGGCGTCGGCGACGGCGTCGCCGGCGATCTCGGCCTGCACGGCATCCCACACCGACGGTGGTGGCGCGACGAGGTCGGGCACCGGCGCGCGCAGGGCCGTCAGGGTGTCGCGCAGCGCGGCGACGTCGTCGGAGCAGGACGGGCAGCCGCGGGCGTGGTCCCCCGACTCCGCGGGCACGGGCTCGCCGAGGGCGAGGGCGGCGAGCGTCTCGTCGTCAGGATGGGACATGGTTCACCTCCTCCAGGCGGGTCCTCAGGTGGAGCAGTCCTCGTCGGACATGGCTCTTGACGGTGCCGAGCGGGAGCTCGAGTCTTCGGGCGATCTCCTCGTGGGTGAGGTCCTCGAGGAACGCCATCCGCACGACGGTGGCCCGGGGGTCCCCGAGCCGGGCGAGCTCGTCGTGCAGGACGAGCCGGGCCGCGAGCTGGTCGTCGGGGGGCGGCGCGTGCTCGTCGGGCAGGGTGTTGACGGCCACGGCCGCGGCGTCACGGGCCGAACGGGCCCGCTTCGCGTGGACGTCGGCGACCTTGTGCCGGGTGATGCCGACGAGCCACCCGGGCACCGACCCGCGTTCGGGGCGCAGCGTGTGGCGGCTGCGCCACGCGGCGACGAAGACCTGCTGGGTGACGTCCTCGGCGTCGTGGTGGTTGCCGAGGGAGCGCATCGCCAGGGTGTGCACGAGGGAGGACCACTCGCGGTAGGCCTCGGCCAGGGCCTCGCTCGATCCCGCGCGCAGGCGCGCCGCGAGGTCGTCGAGGTGGACCTGCTCACCGGTGCTCACGGCCTCCACGATAGGCCGAGGCGGCGTGACAGTGCGCAGCAGAGGGAGCGTGTCCCGCCGCCTGGCCGCCCGCCGGGGCGGCGCGAGGGTCGCGAGGTCGCCCACGGCGGTGGCGTTCGCCAGGAGCAGCATCGGACGTCCTCTCTCGTGCGGCACGGGCCGCGGAGTGCGACCTCACCCCTCATTCCGCCGATCGGCCCCGCGCGGATGCACTCACGGCCGGGAGATCACGAGAAGGTCACGACGGCTTCCCGGCGAGCCGGTGGTAGCCCACGGCGAGGCCCGTCGCGACGGTGATGCCCGACACTGCGAGGGCACCGACGTTGAGCGGCCAGCCGACGCCGAACACGGCATCCGGCGGCTGCCAGCGGGGGCGCTGCAGCGCGGCGGCCCAGCGCGAGCCGGCCGTCGTCCACCGGCTCGCGAGCACGGCGTAGCCCGTGACGACGGTGAGCACGGCCGTGACGAGGCCGAGGCCCTGCGGGGTCACGCCGTGCCGATCCCCGCGGCCCCGGCGGGAACCGGCTCGCCGGCCACGGCGGGCTCGCGCGGCTCGTCACCGTCGGGCGCGGCGGCCCCGCCGGACCGCCCGGCGTCGACGCGCCTCGGCCACCAGAACCGGTCGCCGAGGATGAGCGCGATGGCCGGCACGAGCACGGTGCGCACGACGAGGGTGTCGAGGAGCACACCGACGCAGATGATGACGCCGAGCTGGGCGAGCACGACGAGCGGGAGCACGCCGAGCACCGCGAAGACGGCGGCGAGCAGGATGCCGGCGCTCGTGATGACGCCGCCGGTCGCGGCGAGTGCACGCAGCATCCCCTGCCTCGACCCGTGCCCGCGGGCCTCCTCGGCCGCCCGGGTGACGAGGAAGATGTTGTAGTCGACGCCGAGCGCGACGAGGAAGACGAAGGCGAGGAGGGGGACGCCGTCGTCGAGCGCCTCGAACCCGAACACCTGCGTGAAGAGCACCCACGACACCCCGAGGCTCGCGAGGTACGTGGCGACCACCGTCGCGACGAGCACGACCGGGGCGACGACGGAGCGCAGGAGCAGGCCGAGCGCGACGAGGACGAGGGCGAGGATGAGCGGGATGATGACCGCACGGTCGCGGGCGGCGGCGTCGGACGCGTCGAGCGCCTCGGCCTCGGTGCCGCCGACGTGGGTGTCCGTGCCGACGTCGAGCGCCTCGCGCAGGGCGACGACCGTGGCCTGGGCCTGCGACGACCCGGGCTCGGCGTCGAGGACGGCGTCGACCTCGGTGACGCCGTTGCCGCTCGCGCCGACGCGGGCGTCGCTCACCCCCTCGACGCTGCGCGCCGTCTCGGCGACGGCCTCGCCGTCACCGCGCGTCATGACGACGGTGGGGTCGGCGGCACCCGCCGGGAACGACTCGGCGAGGCGCTCACCGGCCGCGATGGCCTCCGGCTTCTCGAGGAACTGGTCGGCACCGGACAACCCGGTCTGGATCTGCGAGATGCCGCCGGCCATGACGGCGAGGGCGAGCAGGGTGACGGTGACGAAGCCCGCGGGCCGCGCCGCGACGGCGTTCCCGATCCGCCGCCACAGCGAGTGCGAGTCGGCGAGCCCGGCCTGGCCGACGCTCGGCACCCTGGGCCAGAAGATCCAGCGACCGAAGACGACGAGGGCCGCGGGAAGCACGACGAGCGCGAAGACCGCGGCGACGACGATGCCCACCGCGCACGCCAGGCCGAGGCCCCGGGTCGCCGGGAAGAGCGAGAGGAGCAGTGTGAGCAGGCCGAGGACGACCGTCGTGGCGCTCGACAGGACGGCCTCGGTCGTGCGGCGCACCGCGACGGCCATGGCCTCGCGGCGGTCCTCGGTGCCCCGGAGCTCGTCGCGGTAGCGGCTGATGAGGAGCAGGGCGTAGTCGGTGCCCGCGCCGAAGACGAGCACCGACAGGATGCCGATCGTCGACTCGTCCCACAGCACGTCGAAGGTCGCGAGGGTGTGGGTCGCGAGGACGGCGGCGAGCTGGTCGGCGACCCCGACGACCGTGAGCGGCACGAGCCACAGCAGCGGGCTGCGGTAGGTGATGACGAGCAGGATCGCGACGACGGCTGCCGTGGCGGCGAGCAGGCGCACGTTCGCCCCGTCGAACACCGCCGCGAGGTCGGCCTGGACGGCGGCCGGCCCGGTCACCTGGGCGGTGAGACCTTCGGGCAGCCCGGCCGTGGCGGCCTCGCGCAGCTCGGCGACCGCGTCGGCGGTCTCCGCGGCGTCGTTCGAGTCGACCGGGACGACGAAGGTCGCGGCCGTGCCGTCCTCGGCCACGACGGGGGGCGCCCCGGTGGCACCGGGCAGGGTGCGCGAGCGCTCCTCGACGAGGGCGATCTCCTGCGGCGTCAACGCGTCGTCGCTGCTGTACAGGACGACGGCGGCCGAGCCCTCGGCCTCCGGCAGCTGGGCCCGCAGCTCGGCGGCGGCCTTGCTGTCGGTGCCGTCGGGCAGCGCCGCGACCGCGGTGGGCGGCCCCTCGGCCTGGCCCACGCCCCCGATGACCGCGCCGGCCCCGACGAGGGCGAAGAGGGCGAGCAGCCCGGCCACCCAGCGCCGGGTGATGAGGTGGGCGAGACGGTCCATGCGGCTCTCCTTGGTACGGTGTCCCTCGGTCGATGAGTCACCAGATTGCTAAGTAGGTGAGTGACGTTAGGGAACCGGACCCCACTGAGGCAACTTTGTCTAAGGTTGTGGCGGACGTGCGATCGGTCGCCCCCCACTACCGGGAGTCGGCGACGCTCGACGCCCTCCAGGAGCTCGTCGACGTCGCGGCGCAGGTGCCGCACGAGGTGGCCCGGCAAGCGGGGCTCTCGGTGTCCGAGCTGCACTCGCTGCGTCACCTCATGGGCACCCCCATGGGTCCGGTCGAGCTGGCCCGCGCGCTGGGCGTCACCTCGGCGGCCTCGTCGGGGGTCGTCGACCGGCTCGCCGCCCGCGGCCACGTCGAGCGCCGACCGCACCCGGACGACGGGCGCCGCACCGAGGTCGTCATCACCGACTCCGGGCGGGCCGAGGTGTTCACCCGCCTCGCGCCGATGTTCAGCGGCCTCGCCGAGATCGACTCCTCGCTCAGCGACCGCGAGCGCGCGGTCGTCGAGCGGTACCTGCGGGGCGCGACCGCCGCGATGCGGGCCCTGATGTGAGCGGCTCGCTCGTCATCGGGGCCTCGAGGGCCCTCGACACCGTGCTCGACCGCACCGTCGTGCCGGGCTTCAGCCGGGTCGGGTCGGCCGTGCGCCGCCGCCTCCCGACGTGGCCCGACGACCCCCGGCCCGGCGCCCTCGCCGGCCGCCACGTCGCGGTCACGGGGGCGTCCTCCGGCCTCGGGCGCCGCACCGCCCTCGACCTCGCGGCCCTCGGGGCCACGGTGCACCTCGTCGTGCGCGACGCCGCCCGCGGCGCCCGGGTGGCGGCCGAGGCCGAGGCGGCCGGCGGTCGGGACGGTGCGGCCCGGGTCTGGGTGTGCGACGTGGCGGACCTCGACTCGGTGCGCGCGTTCTCCTCCGCGTTCCTCGAGGCTGGCATCGCGCTGCGCGGCCTCGTCCACAACGCCGGGGCGCTACCGGCCGCCCGGATCGAGTCGCCCCAGGGCCACGAGCTGACGATGGCCCTGCACGTCCTCGGCCCGGTGCTCATGAGCGAGCTGCTCCTCCCGCTGCTGTCGGCGGATGCCGGGCGCGTCGTGCTCGTGACGTCGGGGGGCATGTACACCCAGGCCCTCCCCGTCGACGACCCCGACTTCGTCCGCGGGGAGTACGGGGGCGCCGTCGCCTACGCCCGGAGCAAGCGCGGCCAGGTCGAGCTCCTGCCGGTGCTCGCCGAGCGGTGGCGCGCGTCGCGGGTCACCGTGCACGCCACCCACCCCGGCTGGGCGAGCACCCCCGGCGTCACGAGCTCGCTGCCCCGGTTCGCCACCCTCATGGGTCCGGTGCTGCGCTCGGAGTCCGACGGCGCCGACACGACGACGTGGGTCAGCGCCGTCGAGCCCGCACCGGCATCCGGCCACCTGTGGCACGACCGGCGGCGCCGGCCGAGGAACATGCTGCGCCGCACCCGCGCGTCCGATGAGGCGCGCTGGCGGTTCTGGGAGTGGGTCGCGGATGCCGTCGGCGTACCCGCGCGTCGACGATTCACCCGTGCGGGGTGACTCGCGCCGGGGGTGGCCGTCCCTAGATTCGAGGCGCGGCGCCGACCGTCGGCCGGACGGCCGGAAGGTGCGGTGCCGCAGCGACGAGGACGGTCATGAGCAGAGCACCCGAAGCACCCGACGCCTCCGTGCCCGAGACGACGGCGCCCGACGCGACCGCGGCCGAGGCGACCCCTCGGGGGGCCACCGCTCCCGAGTCGACCGCTGCGGAGGTGACCCAGCCGCTCACCGTCGACGAGCGGGCCGAGCTGGAGCGCCTGCGCGCCCTCGTCGCGAGCGAACCCGCGGCGCCGGCGCCGACCCGGCACCCGCAGCGGGGGCGCTGGGCCGGGGCGGTCGTCCTCATGCTCCTCGCCGCGCTCATCGCACCGCTCTCGGCGCTCGCGACGTGGTCGAACGCCACCCTCCTCGACACCGACGAGTACGTGGCCATGGTCGCGCCACTCGCCGAGGACCCCGCGGTGCAGGAGGAGATCTCGCGACGGATCACCGACGCCGTCTTCGAGCAGCTGCGCGTCGAGGAGCTCACCGCGAGCACCCTCGGCGCCCTCGCCGAGCGGCCCCGGGTCGAGGGCCTGACCCAGAACCTCCCGGTCGACCTCACGACGTTCGCCCAGCCCATCTCGAACGCGATCTACGGCTTCACCGAGGAGCAGGTCAGCAAGCTCGTCGCCTCGGACGCCTTCGAGGACGCGTGGATCGCCGCCAACCGCGAGGCGCACGCGAGCCTCGTCGCGGCCCTGACCGGGGAGACGAGCGCCGGGCTGACGGTCGAGGACGGGCGGGTGGCGGTCAACCTCGCCGCGTTCATCGACGCGATCAAGCCGGTGCTCATCGAGCGCGGGGTCCCGTTCGCCGACCGCATCCCCACCGTCAACGCGCAGTTCGTCGTGCTCGACAGCGCGAACCTCGCGAACGCCCAGTCCGCCATCCGGCTGCTCGACCTGCTGCACACCGTGCTCCCCATCGCGGCGGTGCTCCTCCTCGCAGCCGGGGTCGCGCTCGCACCGGCGCGTCGCCGCGCCCTCGTCATCGGTGCGTCGATGGTCGTCGGGTCGCTCGTGCTCCTCCTGCTCGGCGTGCAGGTCCTGCGCGCCCTCTACCTCGACGACATCGAGCAGGCGCTCCTCGTGCCCGAGGTGGGGCAGGTGCTCTTCGACACCGTGACGGTGCCGCTGCGGCTGTGGGTGCGCTCGGCGGCCGTGCTCTTCCTCGTCATCGCTGTGGCCGCCTGGCTGGCCGGGCCGTCGAGCGCCGCGCGGGCGGTGCGCACCGTGCCCGCCCGGATCGCCGGCTCGACGCGCCGGCCGACCGGCGCCCTCGCCTCGGTCGCCCGCTTCGCGCACCACAACGTCACGGGGCTGCGGGCCGCCGTCGGCGGGCTCGCCGTCCTGGCCGTGCTCGTCGGTGACCGTCCGAGCGCCGGCGACGTCGTCGTCATCGCCGTCGTCGTGGCGGTGGCGCTGACCGTCATCGAGGTGTTCCGACGGTGGGGCGCCCAGGTCGAGGAGGCGGACGCGGATGCCGGCGGGATCGCCGCTCCGGGCGCGGACGACTCGACGGCGGCCCTCCCGGTCAAGGGGTAGCGGGGCCCGCGACAGCCCGGGCCCGCGACGGCCGGGCCCCGCGACGGCCAGGCCCGCGAGGGGCCCGCGCCCGCGACAGCCGCCCGGGTTCGGGCGGACGGGTCAGGCCGCCCGGCGCCGCCCGAGGAGGAGGTAGGCGGCGGGCAGGACCCCGGCCGAGCTCACGACGGTGAGCGCCAGGCCCCAGACCGCCTTGGGCCCGAGCACCTGCTCGGCCGGCCTGTTCCTCAGGTCGGCGAGCGCCCAGGCCCGAAGACCGGCGTCGACGACGCCGGCGGTGACGACGACCGCCCGCGTCGTCGGGGACATCTCGTTCCACCGGGCACTGCGCATGCTCACCTCACACCTTCGTCATCGATCGGATTGGTCCGGCGTCATCCGCCGTCCCGGCACACGTGGAACCGTTCGAGCCGGGCGTCGCCGAACTCCAGGTCGGCCCAGCGACCCGAGTAGTGCAGCACGGCGACGGCGCACGTGGGGAAGCCCTCGGCCATCTTGCGGTGGCCCTCGACGCTCCCCTCGCCGTCGCAGAGCAGCTCGGTCAGCGAGGGGATCCCAGGGGCGTGCCCGACGACCATGACGACGTCGGCGTCCTCGTCGGCGTCGCGGACGACCTCGAGCAGCCGCTCGGGCGGGGCGAGGTAGATCCGGCGGTCGAGCCGCACCTCGGTCTCGGGGCACCCGCTCTCCCAGACCCCCTCGGTCGTCTGCTGGGTCCGTTCCGACGTCGAGCAGAGCACCTCGTCGACCCCGATGCCGTGCTCGACGAGCCACCGGCCGGCGGCGGCGGCGTCGCGCCGGCCGCGGGCCGTGAGCTCGCGCTCGTGGTCGTTGTCCCAGCTCTGCTGCTCGGCCTTGGCGTGGCGGAGGAGGACGAGGGTTCGGTCCTGCGCTGCACGGGTCATACCCCGATCATGCACCCGGGGCGGGGCCGCTGTCCCGGCCGGACCCTGTGGGCTGCGCGACCCGGGGCTAGGTTGTCCCCAGTGGGACGGAGTCGGTCCGCCCCGAGCGAAAGGACCCCCATGTCCGCAGTCGACGACATCCTCGGTGCCCTTCCGGCGGAGCAGATCTCCGCGCAGGTCGGGGCCTCCCCGGACGAGGTGCGCACCGCCGCCGCGGCCGTGCTGCCGGCCCTGCTCGGCGGCCTGCAGGCCAATGCCGGTGACCCCGCCGGCGCGGGCTCGATCCTCCAGGCGCTCGGCCAGCACGACGACGACCTGCTCACCGGAGGCGCCGAGCTGTCCGCGATCGACGAGCAGGACGGCAGCGCCATCGCCGGGCACATCTTCGGAGACCAGCAGGACGAGGTCGTCAACCGGCTCGGCGGGCTGCCCGCCATGGGGGGCGGCTCGGGGATGGGCGGGGCGCTCGTGCGCAAGCTGCTGCCGATCCTCGCGCCCATGGTGCTGTCCTGGCTCGCCAACCGGGTGCTCCGCGGGGGCGCGGGCGGCGGGGCGGGCGGGGCAGGCGGGGCCGGCGGAGCCACCGCCCCACGTGCCGACACCTCGCCGAGCCTGCCCGGTGGCTCCGGCACCGCCGGGGGGCCGGGGGGGCTCGACGACCTGCTGCGCGACGTCCTGGGCGGCGCCACCGCCGGGCCCGGCGGCCCGGCATCCGGCGGCGGCACGGGATCCGGCGGCACGGCATCCGGCGGCGCACCGGGCGGGATCGACGCGGGCAGCATCATCGGCGACCTGCTCGGCGGCATCCTCGGGGGCGGACGGCGCTGACGGCCTCCTCCCCCCGACCCGCCCGGGTCCATCCGGTCACCCGACCAACCCCCACCTCAACCGAGGACTCTTCTCGGGTCAGGTGGGGGTCTGCCCGGTGAGGTGACCTCAGGCCCGGGCGGCCGCCTCGTCGGCGTCGGATGCCGCGGGCGCGGACGTCCGGATGAGGTGGTCGAAGGCCGACAGCGCAGCCCCGGCACCGGCACCGGCGGCAGCGACGATCTGCTTCCACGGCGCGGTCGTGCAGTCACCGGCGGCGAACACACCGGGGATGCCGGTCGCGCCCCGCGCGTCGACGACCACCTCGCCGCTGGGGGTCATCTCGACGACCCCGTCGAGCCACTCGGTGTTGGGCAGGAGGCCGATCTGGACGAAGACGCCCTCGACGGGGAGCACCGTGGCCTCACCGCCGGCGCGGGGAGCGTGCCGGAGGCCGACCACCCTGGACCCGTCGCCGACGACCTCGGTCGTCGCGGTGCCCAGGAGCACGTCGATGTTGCCGAGGCTGCGGACCTTGCGCTGCAGGACGTCGTCCGCCTTGAGCTCGTCGGCGAACTCGACGAGCGTCACGTGCTCGACGACCCCCGCGAGGTCGATGGCGGCCTCGACCCCGGAGTTGCCGCCCCCGACGACGGCGACGCGCTTGCCGACGAAGAGCGGCCCGTCGCAGTGCGGGCAGAAGGTGACGCCCCGGTTGCGGTGCTCGTCCTCCCCGGGGACGTCGAGGGTGCGCCAGCGGGCGCCGCTCGCGATGACGACGGCCCGGGCCCGCAGCACGGCGCCCGACCCGAGGTGGACCTCGTGCAGCCCTCCGGGGACCGGAGCGGGGACCAGCCGTTCGGCGACCTGCCCGGTGACGACCTCGACGCCGAGACCACGGACCTGCCGCTCGAGGTCGGCTGCCATCCGCGGGCCCTCGGTGTGCTCGACGGACGGGTAGTTCTCGATCGTCATCGTGTCGAGCAGCTGGCCGCCGAAGCGCACGGCGAGCAGGCCGGTGCGGATGCCCTTGCGCGCGGTGTAGATCGCGGCGCTCGACCCGGCGGGGCCGCCGCCGACGACGAGCACCTCGAAGGGCTCGAGCGCAGCGAGCCGCTCGGCGTCACGCTCGGCGGCTCCGGCGTCGAGCCTGGCGACGACCTCCTCGAGGGTCATCCGTCCCTGACCGAAGAGCTCGCCGTTGCGGAAGACCATGGGCACGGCCAGCACGCCGCGCTCCTCGACCTCGCCGGGGAAGACGGCGCCGTCGATCGCGACGTGGCTGATGCCCGGGTTGAGGATGCTCATGAGGTTGAGCGCCTGCACGACGTCGGGGCAGTTCTGGCAGGACTGGCTGAAGTACGTCTCGAACCGGTGCTCACCGCCGAGGCCGCGCACGGCATCCAGCAGCTCGGCGGGGGCCGTCGAGGGGTGGCCGCCCACCTGGAGCAGGGCGAGGACGAGCGAGGTGAACTCGTGGCCGAGGGGCAGGCCGGCGAACTCGACCTCGACGTCGGTGCCCTCCCGGACCACGCGGAACGAGGGACGCCGCAGGGCGTCCCCGGTCCGGACGTGGGTGACCCGCCCGCCCGACAGCGCCGCGACCTCGTCGAGGAGCTCGGCGAGCTGCCCCGACGCGGTCGAGGCGTCGAGGGTGCTCACGAGCTCGACGGGGTGCACCACCTTCGTGAGGTAGGCCGAGAGCTGCTGGGCGAGAGCGGGATCGAGCATTGGGATCAGATCTTCCCCACGAGGTCGAGCGACGGGGCGAGGGTGTCCTCACCCTCCTCCCACTTGGCGGGGCAGACCTCGCCCGGGTGGTTGCGCACGTACTGGGCGGCCTTGACCTTGCGGACGAGCTCGGCGGCGTTGCGGCCGATGCCCTCGGCGGTCACCTCGTGGAACTGGATGACGCCGTCGGGGTCGACGAGGAAGGTGCCGCGGTCGGCGAGGCCCTCGGCCTTGCGCAGGATCTTGAAGTTCCTCGAGATCCGCTGGGTGGGGTCGCCGACCATCGGGTAGGTGACCTTGCGGATCGTGTCCGACGCCTCGTGCCACGCCTTGTGCGTGAAGTGGGTGTCCGTCGAGACCGAGTAGACCTCGACACCGAGGGCCTTGAGCTCCTCGTAGTGGTCGGCGAGGTCGCCGAGCTCGGTCGGGCAGACGAAGGTGAAGTCGGCCGGGTAGAAGAAGAAGATCGCCCACTTGCCCTCGATGTCGCGCGAGGAGACCGGGACGAAGGAGCCGTTGACGAAGGCCGTGGCCTCGAAGGGCTTGATGGTCGAGTTGACGAGGGACATGCGGGGTCAGTGCTCCTTCGTGAGGGGGGATGGTCCCTCCAGGGGGCGTCGCCGTTGCCGCCACCGATCTGGAGTGGTTAAAGACTACCGGTGAGCACCGGCTCGGCCCGCAGCGGGGTTCCGCAGCACGGAACACGGTCCGGCACAGCCGAGGTGGCGCTCGGCCGGCACTCGGCCGGCACTACGCCGACGGTGCCCGCTCTCGCCCCCCTCAACGCGCTCGACTTCGTGCACATCACCCACCCCAACGGGCCGGTTCCGGGTCGTTTCGGGTGGGTGATGTGCAAGAAGTCGGGTCAGGACTGGCCGAGGCGCTCCAGGATGATGGCCCGGGCGGTGCCGGCGTCGGCCTGGCCCTTCGTCTCGCGCATGACCTGCCCGATGAGCGCACCGACGGCCGCAACCTTGCCGTCGCGGATCTTCGCGGCGACGTCCGGGTTGGCCGCGATGACGGCGTCCACCGCCGCCTCGAGCGCGCCGGTGTCCTGCACGAGCGCGAGCCCACGGGCATCGGCGACCTCGGTCGGGGTGCCCTCGCCCGCGAGCACGCCCTCCCAGGCCTGGCGCGCCATCGAGTCGTTGAGCCGCCCGGACGTCACGAGGCCCTCGAGCTCGACGACGGATGCCGGCCCGACGCCGAGCGCGGCGGCGTACGTCGGCACGTCCTGCCCCGCGGCGTTGGCCTGCCGGGCGACCTCGCCCGACCACCACTTGCGGGCGGCCGCCGGTGAGGCGCCCGCCGCGACGGTCTCCTCGACGAGGTCGACGAGCCCGGCGTTGACGACGTCGCGCATCTCGAGGTCGGCGAAACCCCACGTCGCCTGCAGCCGCTTGCGCCGGGCGGCCGGCGGCTCGGGCAGGGTGCCCCGCAGCGCGTCGACGGTCTCGCGGGAAGGCGCGACCGGCACGAGGTCGGGCTCGGGGAAGTAGCGGTAGTCGTCGGCGTCGGACTTGATCCGGCCGGACGTCGTGACACCGGTGTCCTCGTGCCAGTGCCGGGTCTCCTGGACGACCGTGCCGCCCGCGCTGAGCACCGCGGCGTGCCGGCCGACCTCGTAGCGCACCGCCCGCTCGACCGAGCGCAGCGAGTTGACGTTCTTGGTCTCCGAGCGCGTGCCGAACACCTCGGCCCCCCTCGGCATGAGGGAGAGGTTGACGTCGCAGCGCATCGAGCCCTGCTCCATCCGCACGTCGGACACCTCGAGCGCCTTGAGGAGGTCGCGCAGCGTCGCGACGTAGGCCCGCGCGATCTCCGGGGCCCGCTCCCCCGCCCCGGTCATCGGCTTCGTGACGATCTCGATGAGCGGGATGCCGGCGCGGTTGTAGTCGACGAGGCTGTGCGTCGCCCCGTGGATGCGGCCGGTCGAACCGCCGACGTGCAGCGACTTGCCGGTGTCCTCCTCCATGTGCGCGCGCTCGATCTCGACCCGGTACACGGTGCCGTCGTCGAGCTCGACGTCGAGGAAGCCGTCGAACGCGATCGGCTCGTCGTACTGGGAGGTCTGGAAGTTCTTCGGCATGTCCGGGTAGAAGTAGTTCTTCCGGGCGAAGCGGCACCACGACGCGATCTCGCAGTTGAGCACCAGCCCGATGCGGATCGCCGACTCGACCGCCTTCTCGTTGACGACCGGCAGCGCGCCGGGCAGCCCGAGGCAGACCGGGCACACCTGGGTGTTCGGCTCGGCGCCGAACCCGGTCGGGCAGCCGCAGAACATCTTCGTCGCCGTGTTGAGCTCGACATGCACCTCGAGTCCCATGACGGGGTCGTAGGCCGCGATCGCGTCCTCGAAGGGCACGGTCGCCTCGGCGTGGGTGCGGGTCGTCATCGCTCAGGCCTCCTTGGTCGTGGCGAGCGCGGGGGCCCGGTCGAGCAGCGCGCCGCCCCACGCGGCGGTGAGCCGCGCCTCGAGGGCCGCGCCGACGGCGTACAGGCGGTGGTCCTGCATCGCCGGGGCGAGGATCTGGAAACCGGCGGGCAGGCCGTCCTCCTCGGCGAGTCCGCTCGGCACGGACATGCCCGGGATGCCGGCGAGGTTGGCCGGGATCGTCGCGATGTCGTTGAGGTACATCGCCATCGGGTCGTCGAGCTTGTCGCCGAACCGGAACGCCGTCGTCGGCGCGGTGGGGCTGACGAGCACGTCGGCCGTCTCGAAAGCCCGGGTGAAGTCGTCCGCGATGAGGCGGCGCACCTTCTGTGCCGAGCCGTAGTAGGCGTCGTAGTAGCCGCTCGACAGGGCGTACGTGCCGAGGATGATGCGGCGCTTGACCTCGTCGCCGAAGCCGGCGTCTCGGGTGGCCGCCATGACCTGCTCGGCGCTCGGCTCGTCGACCCCCTCGGGGGCGACCCGCAGTCCGTAGCGCATGGCGTCGAACTTCGCCAGGTTGCTCGACGCCTCGCTCGGCAGGATGAGGTAGTACGCGGCCAGGGCGTAGGTGAAGCTGGGGCAGGAGACCTCGACGACCTCGGCTCCGGCGTCGACGAGGTGCTGGACGGCCTCGTCGAAGCGGGCCTGCACACCGGCCTGGAAGCCCTCGCCGGTGAGCTCGCGCACGATGCCGATCCTCAGCCCCGCGACGTCGGCGCGGCGCGCCGCCTCGACGACGGGCGGCACCGGTGCGTCGATCGACGTGGAGTCCATCGGGTCGTGCCCGCCGATGAGCTCGTGGAGGAGGGCGGCGTCGAGCACCGTGCGCGTGCACGGACCGGCCTGGTCGAGCGAGGAGGCGAGCGCGACGAGCCCGTAGCGCGAGACGCCGCCGTACGTCGGCTTGGTGCCGACCGTGCCGGTGACGGCCGCGGGCTGACGGATCGACCCCCCGGTGTCGGTCCCGATCGCGAGCGGCGCCTGGAAGGAGGCGACCACCGATGAGGAGCCACCGCCGGAGCCACCGGGGATGCGCTCGAGGTCCCACGGGTTGCGGCTCGGGCCGTAGGCACTGTGCTCGGTCGAGGAGCCCATCGCGAACTCGTCCATGTTCGTCTTGCCGAGGATCGGCATGCCGGCCCCACGCAGTCGGGTCACGAGCGTCGCGTCGTAGGGGGGTACCCATCCCTGGAGGATCCGTGACCCGCACGTCGTCGGCAGGCCACGGGTCGTCATGACGTCCTTGACCGCGATCGGCACGCCGGCGAGCGCGTGCAGCGGCTCCCCCGCGGCCCGGCGCCGGTCGACGGCGTCCGCCTGAGCCAGGGCCCCCTCCGCGTCGACGTGGAGGTAGGAGTGCACGTCGCCGTCGACGGCGGCGGTGCGGTCGAGGTGGGCCCGCGCCACATCGCGCGCCGACACGCTCCCCTGCGCGAGGAGGTCGGCGAGCTCGGCGGCGGTGGACCGGGTGAGGTCGGTGGTCACGTCGTGGCTTCCTGTGGGTGCGGGGCCGGGTGGGTGAGGTGACGGCGGATGCCGTGGCACGGCATCCGGCGTCCGCCTCGGGCGGGTTGGGGTGCCCTCAGTCCTGGTCGAGGATCCGGGGGACGGAGAAGCGCTGCTGCTCGGACTCCGGCGCGCCGGACAGGGCGTCCTCGGGCGAGAGCGAGGGGCGGACGACGTCGGGGCGCGTGACGTTGACGATCGGCATCGGGTGGCTCATCGGCTCGACGTCGGCGATCGGCGCCTGCTGCACCGTTGCGACCGCCTCGAGGATGACGCCGAGCTCGCCGACCATCCGGTCGAGCTCGGCGTCGGAGAGGTCGATGCGGGCGAGACCGGCGAGGTGCGCCACGTCGTCACGGGTGAGGTCGGCCATGCGGGTCAGTCTATGGGTCCGTGGGGCGGGCGCCGTGGCGGGCGACGCAGGGGCGGTGGGGCGGGCGAGGCGGGGGGCGGCCGGTGGGCGGGCGC
>NZ_BAABGM010000033.1:0-64592 GCF_039541575.1 Fodinibacter luteus
GGCGACCACCGACACCCACCCCTACGAACAGGCCTGTCCCACACCCGGAAAGGTCACAACCAAGTCACGATTCCACGGCATCCAGCGGTGTCGGGAGCCGACCCTGCCGGCCGGCCACACACCCTCGGACATCCTTGACCGCGCGGCCCATCGCGGGCCAGCGGCGCGGGCTACATCGTCGCAGTCGCTGCCCACGCAGCGACTACCAGGCGGTAGGCCACGACACAACCCCGCCAGCCCCGCACGATGCCCGCCAGCCACCACCCGACGCAAGCACGCGCGCCCACCCGCGGCACGGCATCCTCAGTCGCTCGAGCTCGTCACGTCGTGGGGTGCGCCGACCTCCTTGCTCTCGGGCGAGCCCCGCTCGCGCAGGTAGATCGCGAAGACCGCCATGGTGCCGATCGCGAGCAGCTCGGACTGCCAGTTCTGCAGGGTGCGCCCCCAGAAGTCCGGTGACACGAGGTAGGCCCCGAGGCCGAGCGGGTCGAGCTGGTCGCGCATCCGCTCCTCGTTGTCGGCGACCCGGCCCGCGACGGCCTGAGCCACCCACGACGCGACGAAGACGACGGCCATGACCGTGACGAGCGAGTGTGAGTAGAGCGAGGTCCGCCAGCCACCGGCCCTGGCCCACGCGGGTGAGTCCGGCTGGGCGTGCTCGCCGACGAGCTGCTGCTCGTCGCTCTCCCGCCCCTCGTCACCGGGCGCCTTGGACTCCGACGACCCGCGTTGCACGAGCCACACCGTGAGGGCGATGTACAGCGTGAACTGGAGGAACTCGGACTGCCAGTTCTCGGCCACGTCGACCGCGAACCCGGACGACGTGACGTAACGCCACAGGTCGATCTCCTGCAGACCCGCCGTGCGCGCCTCCTCGTTGTAGTGGGCCACCCCCCACCACGCCTGGCCGGCGAGGACGAGGAGCAGGAGGGCACCGATGACGAGCGACAGCGAGTTGTCGCGCAGGAAGGATCGGGGGGCCGGCGCGCTCATCGCTGAGCCAGCCCGACCGCGATGCAGAAGGCGAGGCCTGCCGCGAGGAAGGTGGCGTACACCCAGAACATCGTGCGCACCCTGCTCACCCCCCGTCCACGATGCAGTCGTACGGCACGGCGTCGTCCGCGGACCGGTCGCGGCAGCCGGCCGCCGTGACCCGCCACCCGTCGGCGAAGAGCGAGAGGAAGACGGTGTCAGACGCGTAGCGCACCTGCGCCGAGTGCCCGGCGACGGACACCTGACCTCGGGCCCCCGCCTCCGGTAGGCCGGCCGTGGCCAGGGCCCGGGCGCAGTGACCGTCCTCCTCGAGCCGCTCGAGGGTGCGCGGCGCGAGGACGGCACAGGCGGCGCCGGGATCGGCCGTCGCGGATGCCGTGAACGCGTCTGCCGCTCGCGCCGCGCCCGCGCGCTCGACGTCGGCACCACAGCCGGCGAGCGACAGGGACGCCAGGGCCACGAGGGCGGCGGTCGTGGCCGGCATGGCGCGCGTGGCGCGCGTGGCGCCCGTGGCGCGCGTGGCCCGCGTGGCGCGACCGGCCGGCATCCTGCCGGAACACCCGGCGGCCCCCCGGCGCCGCGTCGTCCGGGATCTGGTCCGGGATCGGTCCATGCGGCCGAGCCTAGGACCGGGCGCGGCCCTTCGGGGGTCTGCGGCCCGGGCGGTCGGGTGGCCTCCGGAGGTCACTCCACGAGGCGGTAGCCGATGCCGGGCTCGGTGATGATGTGGCGCGGGCGGGACGGGTCGGCCTCGAGCTTGCGCCGCAGCTGGTTGCCGTAGACCCGCAGGTAGTTCGACTCGCGGCCGTACGCCGGGCCCCACACGGCTCGGAGCAGGTCGGCCTGGGTGACGACGCGTCCGCGGTGCCGGGCGAGCTCGCCGAGCAGGCGCCACTCGGTCGGGGTCAGGTGCACCGGGTCGCCGGACCGGGTCGCCGTGAGCGTGCCGAAGTCGACGGCGAACGCCTCGGTGAGCACGGGCGCGATCCCGCCCAGCGCCTCGCCGTCTCCCCCACCCCGTCGCAGGGCCGAGCGCACCCGGGCCATGAGCTCATCCATCCCGAACGGCTTGGTGACGTAGTCGTCGGCCCCCTCGTCGAGTGCCTCGACCTTGTCGTCCGAGCCGTGCCGCGCCGAGAGCACGACGACGGGCACCCGAGAGGTCCGGCGCAGCTGCCGCAGCACCTCGACCCCGTCGACGTCGGGCAGGCCGAGGTCGAGGACGACGAGGTCCGGCGGGGCGTCCTCGAGGGTCGACAGGGCGTCCCGCCCGGAGCCGACCACCTCGACCTCGTAGCCACGGGCCCGCAGGTTGATCCGCAGCGTGCGACGGATCGTCTCGTCGTCGTCGACGACGAGCACGCGCTCAGCCACGGTCCACCTCCTCGCGCGCGTCGGCCCGCGCGGCGTCGCGCTCGGCGGCCCGCGCCGAGCCCGCCCGACCCTCGGGACCGCCCGGAGCGACGGCCGGCAGCGCCCGCGGCAGCTCGACGACCATGGTGAGCCCGCCACCGGGGGTCTCCTCGGCCGTCACGTCGCCGTCCATGGCCAGGGCCAGGCCGCGGGCGACCGCCAGTCCCAGCCCGACGCCGTCGCCGGCCGGGGCGTCCCCCTGCCGCTGGAACGGCAGGAAGATCCGCTCCCGCGCGTCCTCGGGGACGCCCGCCCCGGTGTCGACGACCCGCACCTGCGCCCGCCTGCCGAGGCAGCTCGTCGAGACGAGCACCGGGGCCGGCGGCGGCTGGTGGCGCAGCGCGTTCTCGATGATGTTGCCGAGCACCCGGTCGAGGAGGCCGGGGTCGGCCACGACCTGCCGGCTCTCGGGGTCGAGCCGCCACGTGACACGCTCGGGCTCGGACACCGAGGCGACCGTCGCCGGGACGACCTCGCCGAGGTCGACGGGCTGCGGGCTGGCGACGAGGGCGCCGGCCTCGAGGCGTGACATGTCGAGGAGGTTGCCGATGAGCGCGTCGAGCCGGTCCGCCGAGTCCTCGATGGCCGCCTTGAGCTCGGCCTCGTCCTCCTCCGAGAAGGTCACCTCGCCCGAGCGGAGGCTGCCGATCGCGGCCTTGATGCCGGCGAGCGGCGTCCGCAGGTCGTGCGACACGGCGGAGAGCAGGGCGGTGCGGGCCGAGCTGTCCCGGGCCAGCGCGGCCGCCTCACCGGCGGCGCGCTGGAGGGCACGTCGCTGCAGGATGGCGCCGGCGTGGGCCGCGAAGGCCGCGAGCAGCCGCTGCCGGTCCGCGGGCACCCGCACCCCGACGAGGACGAGATCGTGCTCGTCGTCGGCCGGCGAGTGCGTCTCCTCGACGTCACGAGCGCCGACGGATGCCGGGCGCGTCACCGCCCCCGGTTCGGGGGCCGCCCCCCTCCCTCGGCGACGACCCGTGCCGGCTCGTCCGCCGTGGCCCGGCGCACGACGAGCGCGCGGCGGGCGCCGAACATGTCGACGGCGTGGTCGAGCAGCACCGTCATCTGGTCGGTGGAGCCGAGGAGCGTGTGCGTCAGCTCGGCGAGGGCCGCGGACTCCCGCTGGGCCGCGACCGCCCGTTCGGCACGGCGGGCGCTCGTGTGCACGACGAACGCGACCGCGACGGCGACGAGGACGAAGACGAGCAGGGCCAGGGCGTTTTCCGGCTCGGAGATCGTCAGGGTGCGCACCGGGTCGAGGAAGTACCAGTTGAGCAGCGCCGACGACGCGACCGCCCCCACGAGCGCCGGGCCGATGCCGCCGACGAGCGCGACGAGGACGGTGAGGAGGAGGTAGAGCGGCACGGTGAGCGACAGCCCCGGGTCCCGGGGGGCGAGCATCAGCGCGGCGGTGAGGGCGAGCGGCCCGAGGACGGCGGCCGCGTACCCCAGGCGGACCCGGCGACGCGGCAGCGCGGCCCTCGGGACCCGCCAGCCGCGCCCCGCGGCGAACGAGTGGGTGACGACGTGCACGTCGATGTCGCCGGAGTGGGTGATGACCTCTTCGGTGGTGCTCGGGACGAGCAGCGTTCGCCACCGGGGCCGTCGGGTGCTGCCGATGACCACCTGGGTGGCGTTGACGCCCCGGGCGACGTCGAGCACCGCGTCGGCCGGGTCGTCGCCCGTGACCGTGTGCCACGAGCCGCCGAGCTCCTCGGTGAGGCGGCGCAGGTGCGCCAAGGTGGGCAGCGGTGGGCCGGTCAGCCCGTCCGACCTCGCGACGTGCACGGCGAGCAGCTCGCCGCCGGCGCCCCGCGAGGAGATCCGGGCCCCCCGCCGCAGCAGCGTGTCCCCCTCGGGCCCACCGCTCAGGGCGACGACGACGCGTTCCCGGGTGGGCCACGACGACTCGATGCCGTGGTCGGCCCGGTACCGCTCGAGCCCCTCGTCGACGCGGTCGGCGAGCCAGAGGAGGGCCAGCTCGCGCAGCGCCGACAGGTTGCCCACCCGGAAGTAGTTGGCCAGCGCGGCGTCGACCTTCTCGGCCTTGTAGATGTTGCCGTGGGCCATCCGTCGGCGCAGTGCCTCGGGTGACATGTCGACGAGCTCGATCTGGTCGGCGCGTCGCACGACCTCGTCGGGCACCGTCTCCCGCTGCACGACACCGGTGATCGACTCCACGACGTCGTTGAGCGACTCGAGGTGCTGGATGTTGACCGTCGAGATGACGTCGATGCCGGCGTCGAGCAGCTCGTCGATGTCCTGCCAGCGCTTCTCGTGGCGCGACCCCGGCGCGTTCGTGTGGGCGAGCTCGTCGACGAGTGCGACAGCGGGGTGGCGGGCGAGGAGGCCGTCGAGGTCCATGTCCTCGAACGTCGTCCCGCGGTGGTCCAGGCGCGCCCGTGGCAGGACCTCCAGGCCCTGGATCATCTCCGCCGTGTGCTCGCGTCCGTGCGTCTCCACGAGGCCGACCACGACGTCGGTGCCCCGGGCCAGTCGCCGGCGTCCCTCGTCGAGCATGGCGACGGTCTTGCCCACCCCGGGGGCCGCCCCGAGGTAGATGCGAAGCCGGCCGTGCGCCATTCCCCCATTCTCACTGACTGCCGGTGGAGGCGTCGGCGGTCGCGAGGCTGACGTTGAGCTCGGTGACGTTCACCCGGTCCTGCCCGAGGAAGCCCAGCACCGCATGCTCGGTGTGCGCCGCCACGAGTCGCTGCACCTGCGCCGCGCTCATCCCGCGCGCCGCCGCCACCCGCGGCACCTGGTAGGCGGCGTACTCCGGCGAGATGTGCGGGTCCAGACCGCTCGCGGATGCCGTGAGCGCGTCGGCGGGGATGGACGCCGGGGCGTCCGGGTTGGCCTCGCGCAGGGCGGCCCCGCGCTCCGAGACCTGGCTGGCGAGCTCCTCGGAGCTGGGCCCGAGGTTCGAACCCCCGCTGGTGTCGCCGGCGTGGTCGGACGCCGAGGGTCGGGCCTGGAACCACTGCGGTCCCCCCGCGGCCTGGCCGAGCAGGCTCGAGCCGACGACCGTGCCGTCGACCTCGATGAGGGACCCGTTGGCCTGGCCGGGCACGACGAGCCCGATGGCCAGGATGGCGGCGGGGTACAGCAGCCCGGCCACCAGGGTGAGGACGAGGAGCGCCTTGACCGAGGCGGCGAGCTGGCGGGCGATGGCCACGGTGATCACCTGAGTCCGGGGAGGAGGGAGACGACGAGGTCGATGAGCTTGATGCCGACGAACGGGGCCACGAGGCCGCCGAGGCCGTAGACGAGCAGGTTGCGACGCAGCATCCGGTGCGCGGAGACCGGGCGGTACCTCACGCCACGAAGGGAGAGCGGGATGAGGGCGATGATGATGAGGGCGTTGAAGACGACCGCCGAGAGCATCGCCGACTCGGGGCTGGACAGGCCCATGACGTTGAGTGCCTCGAGGCCCGGGAAGACCCCGACGAACATCGCCGGGATGATCGCGAAGTACTTCGCGACGTCGTTGGCGATCGAGAAGGTCGTCAGCGCCCCACGGGTGATGAGCAGCTGCTTGCCGATCGCGACGACGTCGATGAGCTTGGTCGGGTCGCTGTCGAGGTCGACCATGTTGCCGGCCTCCTTCGCGGCCGAGGTGCCGGTGTTCATGGCGACGCCGACGTCGGCCTGGGCGAGGGCGGGCGCGTCGTTGGTGCCGTCACCGGTCATCGCGACGAGCCGGCCGCCCTCCTGCTCGGCCTTGATGAGCGCCATCTTGTCCTCGGGGGTCGCCTCGGCGAGGAAGTCGTCGACGCCGGCCTCGCCCGCGATCGCGGCGGCCGTGCGAGGGTTGTCGCCGGTGATCATCACGGTGCGGATACCCATCGCCCGCAGCTGGTCGAACCGCTCGCGCATGCCGGGCTTGACGATGTCCTTGAGGTGGACGACACCCAGCGTGCGTGCCGGCGCACCCGGCTCCGAGATCGCCACGACGAGCGGGGTGCCGCCGGTCGCACTGATGCCGTCGACGGCGTAGTGGAGGTCGCCGGCGACGTGCCCGCCGGCGGACTCCACCCACGCGGCCACGGCGGAACCGGCTCCCTTGCGCACCGCCGTGCCGTCGGGCAGGTCGACTCCCGACATCCGCGTCGACGCCGAGAACGGCACGAACTCGGCACCTGACCGACGCAGCTCGGCGAACGAGCCGGTGGCCGGGTCCACCCCGGACGCGAGGGCGTGGTCCACGATCGAGCGGCCCTCGGGCGTCTCGTCGGCGAGGGAGGACAGGTAGGCCGCGCGCAGCAGGTCCTCGCGGTGGGCTCCCTCCACGGGGACGACATCGCTCGCCTGGCGGTTGCCGAAGGTGATCGTTCCGGTCTTGTCGAGCAGCAGGGTGCTGACGTCACCCGCGGCCTCGACCGCGCGGCCGGACATCGCGAGCACGTTGTGCTGCACGAGGCGGTCCATGCCGGCGATGCCGATGGCCGACAGCAGCGCGCCGATCGTCGTCGGGATGAGGCACACCAGCAGGGCGACGAGCACGACGAGGGACAGGCGCGACCCCGAGTAGATCGCCATCGGCTGGATGGCGCCCACCGCGAACATGAAGATGAGGGTCAGCGTGGTGAGCAGGATCGTCAGGGCGATCTCGTTGGGCGTCTTCTGGCGGGCCGCGCCCTCGACGAGCGCGATCATCCGGTCGATGAAGGTCTCACCGGGCCTGCTCGTCACCCGGACGACGATCCGGTCCGACAGCACGGTCGTACCCCCGGTCACGGCACACCGGTCACCACCGGACTCGCGGATGACCGGCGCGGACTCTCCGGTGATCGCCGACTCGTCGACGGTGGCCACCCCCTCGACGACGTCGCCGTCCCCCGGGATGACCTCCCCCGCCTCCACGACGACGAGGTCGCCGACGCGAAGCTCGGTGCCGCGCACCTGCTCCTCGGTGCCGTCCTCGCGAAGCCGGCGGGCCGTGGTCTCGGTGCGGGTCCTGCGCAGGGTCTCGGCCTGGGCCTTGCCGCGGCCCTCGGCGACGGCCTCGGCGAGGTTGGCGAAGAGCACCGTGGCCCACAGCCACCCGGCGACCGAGACCGAGAACACCGACGGGTCGAGGATCGCGAGCAGGGTGGTGAGCACCGAGCCCACCCACACGACGAAGATGACGGGCGAGCGGAACGTGTGCCGGGGGTCGAGCTTGGCGAACGCCTGGGGCAGGGCCTCCCACCCGGTGCGGACGAGGGGAGCAGCAGTCATGACAGGGCCTCCGCGATCGGCCCGAGGGCGAGGGCCGGGAAGAAGGTGAGCCCAGCGACGACCACGACGGTGCCGGCGAGCAGGACGGTGAACAGGGGGGTGTCGGTCGGCATCGTGCCGGCGGTGACGGGGCGCCTGCGCTGGGCGGCGAAGGCGCCGGCGAGGGCGAGCACGAGCACGATCGTGACGAACCGACCGGCGAACATGCACAGCGCCAGGGTGAGGTCGAGGAACGGCTGGTCGGCGGTGAGCCCCGCGAAGGCCGAGCCGTTGTTGTTCGAGGCCGACGTGTAGGCGTACATCATCTCGGTGAGACCGTGTGGCCCGCTGTTGAGCAGGCCGGCCGTCGCCACGGGAAGCACGACCGCCAGACCCGTGCCGACGAGCACGAGGGCGGGTGTGACCACCACACTGAGCGCCACGTAGGTGATCTCCCTGCGGCCCACCGTCTTTCCCAGCAGCTCGGGCGTCCGGCCGACCATGAGGCCGGCGATGAAGACGGCCAGCACGACATAGACGAGCAGGTTGTAGAGGCCGGTGCCGACACCCCCCGGGGAGACCTCTCCGAGCATCATGTTCGACAGCGGCACCGCTCCGCCGAGGGCGCTGAAGCTGTCGTGCATCGAGTTGACGGCGCCCGTCGAGGTGCCGGTGGTCGAGGCGGCGAACACCGCGGACCAGGCGACGCCGAAGCGTTGCTCCTTGCCCTCCATCGACCCCAGGGGACCGCCCGCGGCGGAGTACTCCGCCCACGCCGTGAGGCCGATGCTCGTGACGAGCAGGCCGGCCATCGTCGCCGTCGCGACGACGCCCTGGCGGCGGCTGCGCACCATGAGCCCGAAGGTGTAGGGCAGCGAGAACGGGATGACGAGCAGGAGGAAGACCTCGAACAGGTTCGTCCAGGCGTTCGGGTTCTCGAACGGGTGGGCCGAGTTGGCGTTGAAGAAGCCGCCGCCGTTCGTGCCGAGCTCCTTGATGGCCTCCTGGGAGGCCACCATGCCGCCCTGCACGACCTGCTGACCGCCGGTGACGGTGGTGATGGCCATGGGGTCGGTGAGGTTCTGGACGACGCCACCCGCGAGCAGGACGACCGCGGCGACGGCCGCCATCGGCAGCAGGACTCGGGTGGTGCCCCTCACGAGGTCCACCCAGAAGTTCCCGATCCGGTCAGTGCTGTGGCGCGCGATGCCGCGGACCAGCGCGATCGCGACGGCCAGGCCGGTGGCGGTGGACACGAAGTTCTGGACGCCCAGCCCGACGGTCTGGACGGTGTAGCCCGCGCCGGCCTCACCGGCGTACGACTGCCAGTTGGTGTTGGTGACGAACGAGACGGCGGTGTTGAGCGCGGTGTGCCAGTTCATCGAGCGACCCTGCGACCAGGGCAGCCACCCCTGCAGCAGGACGAGCAGGAAGAGGGCGAGGACCGAGACCACCGCGAACGCGACCACGGAGACTGCGTAGCCGGTCCACCGCTGCTCGGTCCGAGGGTCGACACCGACGACGCGGTAGAGCACGCGCTCGACGCGCCAGTCGTCCTCGTCGGTGAAGACCCGATGGATCCAGGTGCCCAACGGCACGTGGACGAGGGCGAGCAACGCAGCCAGGGTGAGCACGGCGGCGCCGGTGACGACGACGGGGTTCACGAGGCCTCCTCAGAACCGGTCCGGGCGGACCAGGGCGTAGAGGAGGTAGGTCACGAGGGCGGAACCCACGACGGCGGCCACGATGTCTTCCCACATGTGTCGATGACACACCCGACGGCAGCGCCCGAGGATGGAGTAGACGCCGTCCCCACACCTCTTGACGCGATCCTGACGCCCGGCCCCCGGGCTCCGGCGCGCCGCGAGTCAGCGGCCGGTGAACTCCGCGGGCCGCTTGGCGAGGAAGGCGGCGACGCCCTCTCGGTAGTCCTCGGTGTGCATGAGCGAGACCTGGCCGGCCTCCTCGCGGGCCAGGGCCGCCTCGACGTCGACGGACGCCGCGTTGACCGCCGCCTTCGTCTGCCCGAGCGCCACCGTGGCCCCGCTGGCGAGCGCGCCGAGCACCTCCTCGCCGCGCGCCCCGAACGCGTCGGCCGGCACGCACTCGGCGACCATCCCCCACTCCTCGGCCGTCGTCGCCGGGAGCCGCTCGCCGGTGAGCGCGAGCCGCATCGCCCGCGCCCGGCCGACCGACGCCGCGACGAGCGCGGTCGCGCCGCCGTCGGGCATGAGCCCGATCCGGGCGAAGGCCAGCACGAAGGATGCCGCGTCGCTCGCCACGACGTAATCGCACGCGAGCGCCATCGGCACCCCGATCCCGGCGGCGACGCCGTTGACGAGCGCGACGACCGGCGTCCGGGAGGCGAGGAGCGCGCGCACGAGGTCGGCCCCGGCATACAGCGTCCCGGCGGTCGCGCCGTCGGCGGACAGCGGTGCGCCGGAGCAGAACCCGCGGCCGGCACCGGTGAGCGCCACCACCCTGACGGCCGGGTCGGCATCGAAGGCCCGGACGGCCTCGGCGACCTCCTCGCACATCGACGGGTCGACGGCGTTGAGCCGCTCCGGGGCGTTGAGGGTGATCCGCCCGACGGCGCCGGTGACCTCGACGAGGACCGTTCCGGGCGTTCCGGCCGTGCTCGGTGTGCTCGTGGCGCTCATGCCGCCATCCAACCCCACATGCTCAGGCTTGCACCACGGCCCCGGACGTGACGAGCGCCTCCACCTCGGCCGCCGTGAAGCCGTGCGCGAGCAGGTAGGCGGTCGTGTCGGCCCCCGGTGTCGGCTCGGGCCCGGGGTCGAGCGGTGGGGTGTCGGAGAGCCGAGGACCGGTGCGGGGCACTGGGTGACCGTGGGCGTCCGGGGCGAAGGTCCCGCGCCCCACGAGGTGCGGGTGGTGCGGCGCCTCGCGCAGCGACAGCACCGGCGCCACGCAGGCGTCGGTGTGCTCGAAGTGCGCGGCCCACTCGTCCCGGGTGCGGGTGCGGAAGGCCGCGGCGAAGGCGGTCCGCTGGGCCTCCCACGTCGCCGGGTCGTACTGCTCCCCCGGCACCTCGACGCCGAGACCGGCGACGAGCTCGGCCCAGAACGGCGGTTCGAGGGCCCCGACCGCGACGAACCGGCCGTCGGCGCACTCGTACACGGCGTAGAAGGGTGCCCCTCCGTCGAGCAGGTTGGCCTCCCGCTCGTCGCGCCACGCCCCCGCCCCGAGCAGGCCGTGGACCATCGTGAACAGGTGCGCCGCCCCGTCGACCATCGCCGCGTCGACGACCTGTCCCCGGCCGGTCGTCCCCCGGGCCACGAGGGCGGCCAGCACCCCCGCGACGAGGTACATCGACCCGCCGGCGAAGTCCCCGACGACCGGCACCGGCGCGACCGGACGCGCCGCAGGGCCGAGGGCGTGGAGCGTCCCGGACACCGCGGCGTACGTGATGTCGTGCCCGGCCCGCTGCGCCCAGGGACCGGTCTGCCCCCAGCCGGTCATCCGGGCGTGCACGAGGCGCGGGTTGCGGGCCAGGCAGTCGTCGGGCCCGAGCCCGAGCCGCTCGGCGACCCCGGGCCGGTAGCCCTCGAGCAGCACGTCGGCGTCGTCGACGAGCCGCTGCACGACGCCGCGCCCCGCCGCCGTCTTGAGGTCGACGCAGATGCTCGGGCGCGACCGTCGCAGCCCGCCCGCGAGGGCCAAGGGGTTGGTCTCCCCCGGACGGTCGACGCGCACGACGTCCGCGCCCAGCTCGGCGAGGTAGAGCCCCGCGAACGGGGTCGGCCCGATGCCGCCGAGCTCGACGACCCGGGTGCCGGCGAGCGGGCCGCCCGCGCTCACCCGGGCACCCCGCGGACGGTGACGAGCGGGCGGCGCTCCCCCCGGATCGACGCCACCATGTCGACGACCCGCCGCGTCGCCCGCACGTCGTGGGCGCGGAACACCGTCGCCCCGAGCCAGGCCGCGACCGCCGTCGCCGCGAGGGTGCCCTCGAGGCGGTCGTCGGCCGGGAGGCCGAGCGTCTCACCGACGAAGTCCTTGCGTGACAACGCCTGCAGCACAGGGAAACCCAACCCCACGATGGCCTCCGTGTGTCGCAGCAGGGTGAGCGAGTGCGCGGTCGTCTTGCCGAAGTCGAGCGTCGGGTCCACGAGCACGCGATCCGCCGGCAGCCCGGCATCCACGGCCCGCGTCGCCCCCTCCCGCAGCGTGCGCAGCGCGTCGTCGACGACACCGAGCGGCTCGGGTGGGTAGGTCACGGCGACGGGGTCGGTGCGCGGCGGCAGCCCCCCGGTGTGCGACACGACGTACCCGGCGCCGACCTCCGCCGCGACGTGCACGAGCTCGGGGTCGTGCCCGGCCCAGGTGTCGTTGACGAGGTCGAGGCCGGCCTCCGCGGCGGCGGCCCTCGCGACCTCGGAGCGCCACGTGTCGAGGCTCAGCACGACGTCCGGATGCCGTTCGCGCGCCGCCGCGAGGAAGGGCACCACCCGTTCCACCTCCTCGCGGCCCGAGACCGCCTCACCCTCCTGCCCGGCGCGCACCCCGCCGACGTCGACGACGTCCGCTCCGAGCGCCACGGCCTCGTCCAGGGCCTCGAGGGCCGAGCCGAGGTCGGCGTGCCGGTTGCCCGACCAGAACGAGTCGGGAGTGCGGTTGACGATGGCCATGACCGCCGGGCGCCCGGCGTCGAAGGCGCGGCCGCGCAGCCGCAGGGGCGCAGGGGCCGCCGGCACGCGCGCGGGCACGAGCTGCACCGCGTCGCTCACCGGGGCGCGGGCGTGAGCTCGCGCAGTCCGGGCAGGACCTGCTCGGCGAAGCTGGACAGGAAGCGCTCCTGGTCGTGGCCGGGCCCGTGGACGACGAGGTGGTCGAACCCCAGGTCGGTGTAGACCCTCAGGGCGGCCACGACCTCCTCCGGCTCCGACGCCACGACCCAGCGCCCGGCGACCTGCTCGATCGGCAGCTCGTCGGCCGCCGCCTCCATCTGCGCCGGGGAGTGGATCGAGTGCTTCTGCTCGGCCGTGAGCGACAGCGGCGCCCAGAACCGGGTGTTCGCCAGGGCGCGGTCCGGGTCGGGGTCCCAGGACAGCTTGACCTCGATCATCCGCTCGATGCCGTCGCGGGGGCGCCCGGCCTTCGCCAACCCCTCGTCCACGGCCGGCACGAGCTGGTCGGCGTACAGCTCGCGCCCCTTGCCCGAGGTGCAGATGAACCCGTCGGCGACCCGACCGGCGTACCGGGCGACCATCGGCCCCCCGGCGGCCACGTACACCGGCACCGGCACCTCCGGCCGGTCGTAGATCGCGGCGTCCTCGGTGCGGTAGTACTCCCCCTCGAAGGTGACGCGGTCCTGCGTCCACAGCTGACGCATGAGGCGCACCGCCTCGCGCAACCGGGCGAACCGCTCCTTGAACTCGGGCCACGGCCCGTCGCCGACCGACCCCACGGCCATCTCGTTGAGGGCCTCGCCCGTGCCGACGCCGAGGACGACCCGCCCCGGTGCCAGGCACGCCATCGTCGCGAACGCCTGCGCGACCACCGCCGGGTTGTACCGGAACGTCGGCGTGAGCACGGAGGTCCCCACGACGACCCGCTCGGTGCGCGCCAGCACCCACGGCATCCACGCCAGGGCGCTCGGAGCGTGCCCGCCCCGCACCCGCCACGGCTGGAAGTGGTCCGAGACGGTCACCGAGTCCAACCCGAGCTCCTCGGCCCGCACCGCGAACCCCGCGAGCTCGCCCGGGGCGAACTGCTCCGCCGACGCCTTGTACCCGACCTTCAGCACGACCCTCTCCTCACCGGTGAGACGACTCCGGGCCAAGTGTCACACCGGAGGGGCTAGCGTGAGGGGGCCACCCCCGTCGAGGAGCGCACCATGGCCACCGACCTCATCGACCTGACCGGCCACGAACAGGTCGCGTTCTGCTCCGACCCCGACACCGGGCTGCGGGCGGTCATCGCCCTCCACGACACCGCGCTCGGGCCGGGCCTCGGCGGCACGCGCTTCCATCCCTACTCCTCGATGGACCAGGCCCTCGCCGACGTGCTGCGCCTCTCGCGGGCGATGACGAGCAAGAACGCCGTCGCGGGGCTCGACCACGGCGGCGGCAAGGCGGTCATCATCGGCGACCCCCACCGCGACAAGACACCCGAGCTGCTCCGGGCGTACGGCCGCTTCGTCGAGTCGCTCGGCGGCCGCTACGTCACGGCGTGCGACGTCGGCACCTACGTCGAGGACATGGACGTCGTCGGGGAGTCGACCCGCTGGGCCACCGGCCGTTCACCGGAGCGCGGGGGCGCCGGCGACTCCTCCGTGCTCACGGCCTACGGCGTGTTCCAGGGCATGCGGGCCGCCGCCCAGCACGTGTGGGGGGAACCCACCCTCGCCGGTCGGCGGGTCGGCATCGCCGGCGTCGGCAAGGTGGGGCGCCGGCTCGCCGAGCACCTCGTCGACGACGGCGCCGAGGTCGTCGTGAGCGACGTCGACCCGGATGCCGTGAGCGCGCTCCTCGCGCGACTGCCGGGGGTGCGGGCCGTCGAGTGGCTCGACGACCTCGTCCACGCGGACGTCGACGTCTTCAGCCCGAACGCCCTCGGCGGCGCGCTCGACGACGAGACCGTCGTCGCGCTGCGAGCCCGGGTCGTCTGCGGCGGCGCCAACAACCAGCTCGTCACCGAGGGTCCCGGCGGGACCGCCGACCGGATGCGCGAGCGGGGCATCGTCTACGCCCCCGACTTCCTCGTCAACGCGGGTGGCGTCATCCAGGTCAGTGACGAGCTGCAGGGCTTCGACATGGAGCGGGCCCGCGAACGGACGGCGACGATCTTCGACCACACCCTGGAGGTGCTGAGGAGCGCCGACGCGGACGACGTCAGCCCCGCCGTCGCCGCCGACCGGCTCGCCGAGCGCCGCGTCGCGGCGGGCGGCCCGCGCCCCTGGCTGCCCGGCGACCCGGTGGGCGCCCGGCCCCGGTGAGGCGGGTCGGGAATCCGGCGACCCGCCCGACCGTTGTCCGGGACGGCGTCGCCGGACCCGCTCCACTGATGTACCGTTGGCGTCACGACACACACACGATTCCCGGGACCGCTCCGCGACGTGGGATGACCCTGAAGACGGGGCCGTCCCATTCGTGATGCCGCCCCGGCAGACGCACGAGGGGGTCACGCCATGGGGCGCGGCCGAGCCAAGGCCAAGCAGACGAAGGTCGCTCGGGAGCTGAAGTACTACAGCCCCGACACCGACCTCTCCGCGCTTGAGCGAGAACTTCACGGTGCCTCCCAGACGGGCGCCGGCCGCAGCGCGGCCGACGACCGCGAGGAGGACGAGGACGACTACGGGTCGTGGTCTCCGGGCCGGCGTTGACGCCGACCTGACCCCTCCCCTCGGATGACCGCGCCGCCGGGCGCGGGTCCGTCGTGCACCCCTGACCGGGCCGGTCCGGTGCGCCCGTCGGCGCTGCCCACGGGCCTATGCTCGGCCCCATGAGCGAGACGACCGCCGCCGCCACCCAGCGCCTGGGCATCGAGACCACCGGCATCGAGATCATCGACGAGTCGCAGCGCACCGCCCGGCCGCGCGACCTGTTCTGGCCGTGGTTCGCGGCGAACGTCTCGGTCTTCGGCATCTCCTACGCCGCGTTCGTCCTCGGGTTCGGCATCTCCTTCGCGCAGGCGGTCGTCGTGACGGTCCTCGGGATCGTCGTCTCCTTCGTGCTCTGCGGCATCGTCGCCATCGCCGGCAAGCGCGGGTCGGCACCGACGATGATCCTGTCGCGCGCGGCGTTCGGGGTCACCGGCCAGAAGGTGCCCGGCGTCATCTCGTGGCTCGTCTCGATCGGCTGGGAGACCTTCCTCGCCATCCTCGCCGTGCTCGCGACGGCGACGATCTTCGAGCAGCTCGGCTGGGGCGGCGGCACGACGACCAAGGTCGTCGCCGCCGTCGTCGTCGCCGCGGTCATCGTGCTCGCCTCGGTCGCCGGGTACCACATCATCATGCGGCTGCAGTCGGTCCTCACGTGGATCACCGGCGCCGTGACGATCCTCTTCGTCCTCGTGGCCGCGAGCGAGATCGACTGGGCGGCCGTCACGGCGCTGCCCGCGGGCGAGGCCCAGTCGGTCGTCGGGGCGTTCGTCATGCTCATGACCGGCTTCGGGCTGGGCTGGATCAACATCGCCGCCGACTGGTCGCGCTACCAGCACCGCTCCGCGCCGGGCGGCGCGATCGTCTTCTGGAACACCTTTGGGGGAGCGATCGCCCCGGTGCTCCTCGTGACGTTCGGCCTCATGCTCTCGGCCTCGAACGAGGAGGTGCTCGCCGGCATCCCGAGCGACCCGATCGGCACGCTCGCGACGATCCTGCCGACGTGGTTCCTCGTGCCGTTCCTCCTGGCGGTCATCATGTCGCTCATCTCCGGCGCCGTGCTCGGCATCTACTCCTCGGGCCTCACGCTGCTCTCCCTCGGCGTGCGCATCCCGCGGCCGGCCGCGGCACTCGTCGACGGCATCATCCTCACGCTCGGCACGTTCTTCGTCGTCTTCGTCGCTGCCGACTTCCTCGGCCCGTTCCAGAGCTTCCTCATCACCCTCGGCGTCCCGCTCGCCGCGTGGGCCGGCATCATGATCGCCGACATCGCGCTGCGCCGGCGCGACTACGACGACGACGCGCTCTTCGACGCGCGCGGTCGCTACGGCGCGTGGGACTGGGTCTCGATCGGCACGATGGTGGTGGCGTCGGTCGTCGGGTGGGGCCTCGTCGTCAACAACTTCGCCCAGGACGCCGCCTGGAACAACTGGCAGGGGTACCTCCTCGAACCGCTCGGGCTCGGCACCTACGTCGACGACCCGGCCGGCCCGTACTGGGAGGGCGCGTGGCCGTACTCCAACATCGGTGTGCTCCTCGCGCTCGCGATCGGCTTCCTCGTCACCCTCGTCGCCCGTCGTGGCACCGTGCGGCGCCAGGAGGACGGCATGTCGGGCGGGGGCGCGGTGGCGCAGGAGGCCGGCGGTGTCGCCGGACCGGGCGCCCGCGAGGCGGCCCGGTGAGCCCGGAGCCGGCGGGGGCCGAGGACGGCTGGCTCGTCGTCGTCGACCCGCAGGCGGTCTTCGCCGACCCGCAGGCGTCCCCGTGGGGTTCGGTCATGTGGGCCGACACCGTGCCGCGGATCGTCGCGCTCGCGCAGGCCTTCGGCCCGGCGCGCACGGTCGTGACCCGGTTCGTCGCCGACCCCTCCCTCGGTGGCTCGTGGGGCCCCTACTACGAGGAGTGGCCGTTCGCGCTCGTCCCGGACGACGACCCGCTCTACGCCGTCGTCCCCGAGCTCGCCGGCGCCGCCGACCACGTCGTGACCGCCGGGACCTTCGGGAAGTGGCCGGTCCTGCGCGGGCTCGTCGGCGACGACGCCCGGCTCACCCTCGCGGGGGTCGCGACGGACTGCTGCGTGCTGTCGACGGCGCTGCCGGCAGCGGATGCCGGGGCCACCGTGCGGGTGTCGGCCGCCGCGTGCGCGGGGTCGAGCCTGGAGAACCACGCCCGAGCCCTCGCGGCGATGGCGCTCTACGCCCCCCAGATCACCCTGACCTGACCCCCCCTCCCGACCTCGTGCGACAAACACGCGGTTCTGACCCCCACATGGCCCGCAACCCGTGTGCAACTCGCACGAGGTCGTCACAACGCCAGGGACAGGACGGCGGCCCCCGCGAGGGCACCGACCGCGCCGGCGACGAGCCCCGATGCCCGGGGACCGAGGGCCTCTCCGCGGCAGAGCGCCGCGCACGTCGCGAGTCCCGTGCACCAGCCGACGAGGAGCACGGGGGCGACATCGGCGGCGACGGCGATGACGTCGAGGTCGCCGAGCTCTCGCCCTGCGACGACCTCGACGGCCGACCCCACGAGCCACGCCGCACCGACGACGGCCGCGAGGTACCCCAGCAGCACCACGGTCGCGAGCACGAGGGTTCCTGCGGTCCACCGCTGGGCGGTGCGCACCCACTCGGTGGTGGCGACGCGGTCGTGCGGGGTGAGCGGGTGGTCGGGGCCTGCGACGGTGGAGTCTGCGGAGGGCATGGCCCGAGGATGGCCGGGGCGCCTCGGACCCGTCATGGGCCCGCGTACTCAACCCACCCGCACCGACCGCCGCCGGAGGGGATGCACCCGCCGGCCGCGGAGGCCACCCACCTCCCAGCCGCGGCACGGCATCCACCGCATCGACCCACGACATCCACCTTCGCGGCCGCGGCACGGCATCCACCGCATCGACCGCCGGCGGCAGCGCCGCGCTCCCGGACGCCCAACCACCCCGACTCCGTGCGAGTTGTGCGCGGTTTCCGGCCGACCGGCCCGGCGGAACCGCGCAGAAGTCGCACGAGGTCGGGAGAGCCCGGGGGTCAGGGGGCGGGGTGGTTCCCGACGACCTGGACCGAACCGCCCTCGACGCCCTTCGCGCCGCGCACGACCTCGACCCCCGCGTCCACGGGGGCCGTCGCCGCATCGAGGACCTCGCCCAGGGCCCACGTGCGGATGCCGCGCGCCTCGAGCAGCGTGGTGGCCGCGTCGACCGAGTCAGCGGGGACGACGGCGACGAAGCCGACGCCCATGTTGAGGGTGCGCTCGAGGTCCGGCCGGGGGACGGCCCCGAGCCGGCCGACGGTCGAGAACACCGCGGGCGGGGTCCACGTGGACCGGTCGACCCGGGCGTGGACGTGGTCGGGCAGCACGCGCGCGAGGTTCGCGGCGAGGCCCCCGCCGGTGACGTGCGAGAGCGCGTGGAGCTCGACGCCGGCGGCACGGACGAGGTCGAGGAGGTCGGCGGAGTAGACGCGGGTCGGCTCGAGGAGCTCGTCGCCGAGGGTGCGGCCGAACTCGTCGACGTGCCGGTCGAGCGCCCAGCCGGCGTGCTCGACGACGCGGCGCACGAGCGAGTAGCCGTTGGAGTGCAGCCCGCTGCTCGCGAGGCCGAGCACGACGTCACCCGGGGCCACCCGCTCGGGGCCGAGCACGTCGGCGAACTCGACGACGCCGGTCGCGGCTCCGGCGAGGTCGTAGTCGTCCGGCCCGAGCAGCCCGGGGTGCTCGGCCGTCTCACCCCCGATGAGGGCGACCCGGGCCTGCTCGCAGGCGCGGGCGATGCCCGAGACGATGGCCGCGATGCGCTCGGGGACGACCTTGCCGCAGGCGATGTAGTCGGTCATGAACAGCGGCTCGGCCCCGCACACGACGATGTCGTCGACGACCATGCCGACGAGGTCGAAGCCGATCGTGTCGTGCCGGTCGAGGGCCCGGGCGATGGCCACCTTGGTGCCGACGCCGTCGGTGCTCGTCGCGAGCACCGGGCGCGCCATCCGCGCGACGGCGCTCGCGTCGAACATCCCCGCGAAGCCACCGAGCCCCCCGAGCACCTCGGGCCGGCTGGCCCGCCGGACGCTGGCCTTCATGAGCTCGACGGCCTGGTCCCCGGCCTCGACGTCGACACCCGCCTCGGCGTACGTGATGGACGTCGGCTGCTCGGTCTCGCTCACGCCGCGCAGCCTACCGGCGCGCACTCGTGGCCACGGCCGCTCGCCCCGAGGGCGGACGCGGTCGCCGGGGCAGCCACGCGCGCACTCGACGGCGGAAGGACCCGGGGGTGTCAGAGCGCCTTGAGGATGTCGTCGACGCGCTCCTTGGCGTCGCCGAAGAGCATCTGGGTGTTCTCGCGGAAGAACAGCGGGTTCTGCACGCCCGCGTAGCCGGTGGCCATCGAGCGCTTGAACACGATGACGTTCGCGGCCTCCCACACCCGGATGACCGGCATCCCGGCGATCGGTGACGAGGGGTCGTCGTACGCCGCCGGGTTGACCGTGTCGTTCGCCCCGATGACGAGCACGACGTCGGTGTCGGCCAGGTCGTCGTTGATCTCGTCCATCTCGAGGACGATGTCGTAGGGGACCTTGGCCTCGGCGAGGAGCACGTTCATGTGCCCGGGCAGGCGCCCGGCGACGGGGTGGATGCCGAACCGGACGTCGATGCCACGCTCGCGCAGCTTCTTGGTCAGGTCGGCCACGGGGTACTGGGCCTGCGCGACGGCCATGCCGTACCCGGGAGTGATGACGACGGACCGCGCGGAGGTGAGCAGCTCGGCGGCGCCGGCCGCGGTGATCTCGCGGTGCTCCCCGTAGTCGACGTCCGCGGCGACGGTACCGCCCTCCACGCCGAACCCGCCGGCGATGACGGAGATGAACGACCGGTTCATCGCGCGGCACATGATGTAGGACAGGTAGGCACCCGAGGAGCCGACGAGCGCCCCGGTGATGATGAGCAGGTCGTTGCCGAGGAGGAACCCCGCGGCGGCCGCGGCCCACCCGGAGTAGCTGTTGAGCATCGAGACCACGACCGGCATGTCGCCGCCGCCGATCGAGGCGACGAGGTGCCACCCCAGGGCGAGCGCGATGACCGTGATGACCCCGAGCAGCGCGGCCCGAGTCGCGGTGGCGTCGTGCGGCAGCAGGACGTACACGACGGTGAGGACGAGGAAGGCGGCGATCGCGCCGAGGTTGAGCCAGTTGCGCCCTGGAAGCATGAGCGGGGCCGACTTGATCCGCGCGGAGAGCTTGAGGAACGCCACGATCGAGCCGGTGAAGGTGACCGCACCGATGAACACGCCGACCGCGACCTCGACGTCGTGGATGCCGGGGTAGGGGCTGTCCTCGTACGAGGAGTTCCAGCCGACGAGCACCGCGGCCAGGCCGACGAAGGAGTGCAGCATCGCGATGAGCTCGGGCATCCCGGTCATCTCGACCTTCTTGGCCCGGTCGAGCCCGATGAGCGCGCCGATGCCCATCGCGACGACGATCAGGCCCAGCCCGAGCCAGCCGCTGCCGGCCCGGTCCAGGGCCGAGGGGCCGGCCGGGGAGGCGTCGACGCCGGCGGTCGCGGCGACGACCGTGATGAGCAGGGCCACGGCCATCCCGACGATGCCGAACCGGTTGCCGTTGCGGGCCGACTCGTGCCGGGACAGGCCGGCGAGGGCGAGGATGAACAGCAGCCCGGCGACGATGTAGGCCCCCTGGACCAGCGACAGGGAGACGTTCACCGGGTGACCTCCTCACGCTTGAACATCTCGAGCATTCGGGCGGTCACCCGGAACCCACCGAAGACGTTGATGCTCGCGACGAGGATGCCGACGAAGGCCAGCACCGAGGTCGCCACGCTGCCGTGCCCGACCTGGAGCAGCGCCCCGACGAGGATGATGCCGGAGATCGCGTTGGTCACCGACATGAGCGGGGTGTGCAGCGCGTGGTGGACGTTGCCGATGACGTAGAAGCCGATGACCACGGACAGCATGAAGACCATGAAGTGGCCGAGGAACGGCTCCGGCGCGACCGCCGAGACGAGCAGGAAGAGCAACCCCACCGCACCCATGACGACGAGCCGGCGGGCCGGGCTCATCGGCTCCTTGGCCGGCACGGGCTCCGCCGAGGCCGTCGGGGCCGCCGCCACCGGGGCCGGTGCCGCGGAGACCTGCACCGGCGGCGGGGGCCACAGCACCGCCCCGTCGCGCACGACCGTCATGCCCCGCTGGACGACGTCGTCGAGGTCGAGCACGAGCTCGCCGTCCTTGCCCGGGGTGAGCAGCTTGAGCAGGTTGACCAGGTTCGTGCCGAACAGCTGCGACGCCTGGGTCGGCAGGCGCCCCGGCAGGTCGGTGTAGCCCAGGATCGTCACGCCGTTGGCCGTGACGACCTTCTCGTGGGCGACCGTGCCCGCGACGTTGCCCCCGTTCGAGGCGGCCATGTCGACGATGACCGACCCGGGCTTCATCGACGCGACCATCTCGGCGGTGATGAGCCGCGGTGCCGGACGGCCCGGGATGAGCGCCGTGGTGATGATGATGTCGACGTCGGCCGCCTGCTCCGCGTAGAGCTTGGCCGCCTGCGCGTCGAAGTCGGCGGAGGTCTCCCGGGCGTACCCGTCGGACGAGACGCCCTGGTCCGCCACGTCGACCCGCAGGAACTGCGCCCCCATCGACTCCACCTGCTCACCGACCTCCGGGCGGGCGTCGAAGGCACGGACGATGGCTCCCAGCGAGTTCGCCGTGCCGATGGCCGCGAGCCCCGCCACCCCGGCGCCCACGACGAGCACCTTCGCCGGCGGCACCTTCCCGGCGGCGGTGACCTGGCCGGTGAAGAACGAGCCGAACTCGTGCGCGGCCTCGACGACGGCGCGGTACCCGCCGATGTTCGCCATCGACGACAGCACGTCGAGGGACTGTGCCCGCGAGATCCGCGGCACGGCATCCATCGCCAACGCCGTCACCCCACGGGCGGCCAGCTTCTCGACGAGCTCGGGGTTCAGCGCCGGGGCGAGCAGTGAGACCACGACCTGCCCGGGGCGCAGCCGTGCGATCTCCGCGTCCGACGGCGCGTTGATCTTGAGCACGACGTCCGCGTTCCAGACCGCGTCGTCGATGACGTCGGCCCCCGCGCTGACGTAGGCGGCGTCCTCGAAGCTCGAGGCCGCGCCGGCCCCGCTCTCGACGAAGACGGCATACCCGAGGGCGCGGATCTGCTCGACGGTCTTCGGGGTCGCGGCGACCCGTGTCTCACCGGGTCGGGACTCTCTGGGCACTCCGATGCGCACGGCATTCCTCTCGGACGACAGGGATGCCTCGAACCTATCGGGTCGACCCACCCGCTCGGCAGCCGGAGGGCGCCGATGAGACGAGCCCCTCACTGCCCCGGCCGCTCGGACCCGGCGCGCCCACGGGAACAGGGCGCCGGAAGCCGGACGCCCGCAGGGCCGGGGTGCTCAGCCCTGCGAGCGCCGGAACCCGCTGCGCTCGGCGGCCCCCTCGTCGTAGAACCAGACGTCGGGCTCGGAGGAGTCGTAGCCCGGGTCCCCGGGGACGCGGAAGGTCATCGTGTCGCGGTAGGCCTGCACGGGGTGGTCGAGCGGCTGCGCGCCCCCCTCGATCGGAGCCGCGGACCCGACGCCGAACCCGCCGTCCCGCAGCTCGGTGAAGTCCGAGATCCGGCGACCGGAGTCACCGCCGGATGCCGTGGCACCGGCCGGTGCCTCCGTCGCCTCCTCGAGGCCGGTGCGGTCCTGCCCGAGGTCAGTGCTGTCCTGCTCCCGGTCGGCGTGGTCCTGCCCCCGGTCCGTGCTGTCCCGCTCCAGGCCGGCGTCGTCCTGCTCCAGGTCGGCGCGGTCCTGCTCCAGCCGGTCACCGCGGTCGTGGGTCTCGGCGAGCCGCTCTCCCTCGTCGGCCGCCCAGTCGCGCCGAACGGCCTCGTCGTCGCCCGCGGTCGCGTCGCCCGTCACGTTCTCGGTCGCGGCCGGGGCCGTCGTGCCGTCGGCGAGGAGCGGCTCCGCCGACGCGTAGTGCTCCAGGTCGGTCACCATCTCGACCTCGCCGGCGTCGGTGGCTCCCTCGCGCGGGCCGCCCCACTCGCCGGCCGGCGTCTCGGCGTCCTGCGAGAGCGCGTGCTCGTCGCGGGTCCTCGTGGTGCCGGCCTCCTCGTCGGCGGCGTCGGGCGCCGTGCGGGGGCTCGAGTCCTCGCTCATGAGCACCCCGCTACCCACCGCTGCGCCGGGGTAAACCTCGTCGGCGGGGCCGGACGTGGCCGGCACCTCGTCGCGGTAGTCCGCGGCCGACGCGATCCGCTCGCTGCGCGGGTCGCCCTCGCCACCGCCGGCCTGCGCGGCGTCCTGCGCCGCGCGGCGCTCGGCGCGGGTGGGCGGCAGGTCGTCGTCCGCCGACGGCTCGGCGACGGCATCCGCGGAGGGCTCGGCGACGGCATCCGACGGCGGCTCGGCGACGGCATCCGTGGAGGGCTCGTCGGTGACCGGCGCGAACGCGGACTCCTTGACGTCCGGGTCGATGTCGTCGGCCCGCCGCATCGTGGCCTCGTACTCGCGTCGGGTCGCCTCGGCGGCCTCGTGCTGCGCGTGGGCCTCGGCCTCGAGCCGGGCGGCCTCGCGGGCCTTGGCCTCGGCCTCCACCCGGGCGAGCTCGGCCCGCTCTCCGGCCTGCTGCGCGAACGCCGCCTGCCCGGGCAGGGTCGCGGCGATGGCGTCGGCCTCGCTGCGCAACCCGGCCGCCTCGACGCGCTGCTGCTCGCGCCGTGCCGAGCCCCGGCGCAGCGCGACGACCGCGACGACCGCGAGCACGACGAGGCCGACGAGCACGAGGAGGAGCAGGAGGGCGGGGGCGGAGCTCATGAGTGATCCTGTCGTCGGCGCCGGGCGCTGGGGCGATATCGCGGCACAACCTACCCCGCGGGGTGGCCGTCAGCCCCGCTGCAGGCCGAGCTCGGACACGGTCACCTGGCGCATCTCGACCTTGCGCACCTTCCCGGTGACCGTCATCGGGAACTCCTCGACGATCCGCACGTAGCGGGGGATCTTGTAGTGCGCGAGCTGGCCGGTCGCGAACTCGCGCAGGCTCTCGGCGGTGAGCGGCGTGGCGCCCTCGCGCATCCGCACCCACGCGCACAGCTCCTCGCCGTACCGGTCGTCGGGGACGCCGATGACCTGGGCGTCGAGCACGTCGGGGTGGGTGTAGAGGAACTCCTCGATCTCGCGCGGGTAGATGTTCTCGCCGCCCCGGATGACCATGTCCTTGATCCGGCCGGTGATCTGCACGTAGCCGTCGTCGTCCATGACGGCGATGTCGCCGGTGTACATCCAGCCGTCGACGAGCGCCTCGGCCGTCTTGTCGGGCTCGTCCCAGTACCCGAGCATCACCGAGTAGCCCTTCGTGCAGAACTCGCCGGACTCGCCCCGGGGCAGGGTCTCGCGGGTCAGGGGGTCGACGACCTTGATCTCGAGGTGCGGGTGCACGGCACCCACCGTGCCGACCTTGCGCTCGAAGGAGTCGTCGGTGCGGGTCTGCGTCGAGACCGGCGAGGTCTCGGTCATGCCGTAGCAGATCGTCATCTCCTCGATGCCGGTCTCGATGAGCCGGGTCATCAACGAGGCGGGGCACGGGGATCCGGCCATGATGCCGGTGCGCACGCTCGAGAGGGCGGCGGGGTCGAAGCCCGGCAGCGACCACTCGGCGATGAACATCGTCGGCACGCCGTAGAGCGAGGTGCACTGCTCCTCGGCGACCGCCTCGAGGGTGAGGGCCGGGTCGAACCCGGGGGCCGGGATGACCATGCAGGACCCATGGGTCGTGGCCGCGAGGTTGCCCATGACCATCCCGAAGCAGTGGTAGAAGGGCACCGGGATACAGATCCGGTCCTCCTCGGTGTAGCGGCAGGTCTCCCCGACGAGGTAGCCGTTGTTGAGGATGTTGTGGTGCGAGAGCGTCGCGCCCTTGGGGAAGCCGGTCGTGCCGGAGGTGTACTGGATGTTGATCGGGTCGTGCGGGCCGAGCTCGGCCTGCACCATCGTGAGGCGCTCGGGGCTGACCTCGCCGGCCCGCCCGAGCAGGTCGGACCACGACTCGCGCCCGATGACGAACACCTGCTCGAGGTCCGGGCACTCGGCCCGGGCGGCATCCACCATCGCGACGTAGTCGGACGTCTTGAACGAGGGCGCGGTGACGAGCATCCGGATGCCGGCCTGGCGCAGCACGAAGGTCACCTCGTGCAAGCGGTAGGCCGGGTTGATGGTGACGAGGATCGCGCCGACCTTGGCGGTCGCGTACTGGGTGAGCACCCACTCGGCGCAGTTCGGCGCCCAGATGCCGACCCGGTCCCCCTTCTCCAGCCCGGCCGCGACGAAGGCCCTCGCGAGACGGTCGACCTCGGCGCCGAGCTCGGCGTACGTGAGCCGGATGCCGGCCGCGCGGTCGACGAGCGCGTCGCGGTCGGGCACGCGGGCCACCGTGGCGTCGAGGTTGTCGCCGATCGTCTGCTCGAGCAGCGCGGGCTCGGTGGCTCCGGCGGTGTGCGACAGGGCGGGGTCGAGCGTCTCGGGTGCCATGGGGGTCCTTCCGGCGGCGGTGCTGGCCCTCCCCAGCCAACACGCCGGGCTCGTCCGGGGCAAGCGCACGGGGGTAGTGGGACCCGGGTCACGCCGGGCTCGTCCGGGGCAAGCGCACGGGGGTAGTGGGACCTGGGTCACGCCGGGTGCTGCGAATCACCGGTGTGAGGTCGGGCCGTCGGCGTAGCCTCGAAGTGCAGGGAGTCCCTCATCGACTCCTGCACGCAGGGAGGACACCATGACAACCATCCGACGACACGGCATCTGGCGGCTGCTGGCCGCCATCGCGCTGGCAGGACCTCTCCTGCTCATGGCCGCCCCCGCCCCCGAGGCCGTCGGGGCGACCCGGTCCTGCTCCACGACGACCCCGGTGGCGAGCCGCCCGACGCTGCGGTACGGCGACACGGGAAGCTGCGTGAAGGTGCTGCAGAACATCCTCCTCAAGAAGGGCTACAGCATCGGCACGTCCTACGCGACGGGGACCTTCGGGTCCAAGACCCTGGGCGCGGTCCGCCGCTACCAGTCGAGCAAGCTCGACCTCACCATCGACGGCGTCGTCGGCCCGGCCACGTGGAACCGGCTCGTCAACGGTGGCGGCAGGAACTACAGCATCTCGTCCGGCCCGAACACGAGCTCGCGCGTCATCCTCAGCTACGATGACTGCCCCAAGAGCTACTCCGCCTTCCAGTCGGCCGTGCTCGGAGCCCAGTCGCTCGGCATCGCCCTCGTCCTGGCCCCGACCGGCAACTGCCGCAACAGCGGGAAGTTCAGTGCGAGCTACGCCCGCGCGCACGGGCACTACGTCATCAACCACTCGATCAGCCACCCCGACCTCACGACGCTGTCCTACTCGAGCGTGCGCTACCAGCTCGGCTCCCCCGGGGTCGTCACGTCGTTCGGCCGCCCGCCGTACGGCGCGTACGACTTCACGGTCCGGGACGCCTACGCGAGCAAGGCGATGCGGATGTGGCTGTGGGACGTCGACACGGGTGACTGGCGCGGCAAGACCCAGAGTCAGGTCGTCAGCCACGTCGTCAACTACTCCGGGTCCGGTGACACCGTGCTCATGCACATGGGGTGGAACGCGTTCAACAAGTCCGCGTTCGCGGCGATGAAGTCCGGGCTGGCCGCCAAGGGCCTCGCCGTCTGCCGCAACCCCGGCACGACGACCCCGACCTACCCGAAGACGATCGGCTGCTGAACGCCGCGGGGTGACTCGCCGCCGGCCGGTGCCCCGCTGCCGGCCGGCGGCACCCGCCAGGGCGGTGGCCGCTCGGGGATGATGGGCGCGTGGGTTTGCGCCAGCGGTTCCGGGGCCGCATCGCCGGCGTCGGCTCGACGAGCGGGGTGCGGGTCGTCGTCGGCTGGTGGCACGAGAGCCCGTTCGGGGCGTTCGCCGACGCCATGGTCGAGCGCGCCGACGGGCACCGGATCCTGCTGGCGCCCAGCGAGCAGGTACGCGACCTCGTCGCCGCGACCTACGTCTTCGACGAGACCCGGATCGAGCCGTTCGGGGTCGCGGCCGGTGGCTCCGCGGGCTCCCGGTGGGTCGTCACGTCACCGTCGCTGTCGATGTGGCTCGACGTCGGCGACCGGATGCCGCTCGGTCGCCTCCTGCGCCTCCTCCCGCGCCCGCTCGCCCAGAGCCCGGCGTTCGCGACGGTGGCCGACCCGGTGGCGCGGGTCGCGCTGCGCGGCGTGCGCACCCGCGGCGTCGCCCGGGCGGGACGACGCGAGTTCTACGGGGCGACCGACGTGCACGCGGTGACGGCCCTGGGCGGGCGGCTCGACGGCCTTCCGCTCGGTGACCTGCGGCCCGTCGACCCGCCGTGCCGGTTCGGCTTCTCGTCGACCCCGCGGGCCCCCTCCGTGACCGACGTCGTCACCACGATCCTCGACACCTGAGTGGCAACTCGAGTGAGCAGGACACGCCGAGCCGTGGCACGGCATCCGGGCGTGTCCTGCTCACTCGATCGTGAGGTCCCCGAGGTCGAGCATCATCGCCCGGGCGAACCGGCGGAGCAGGGCGCGTCGTCGGGCCCCACCGAAGACGTCCTCGGCGTGGATCTCGAGCACGCGGTGGTCGTGGTCCTCGGCCGTCGCCGACCGTGCGGCGTCTGAGCTGCGGCGCCTGCGCGAGGCGTGGTCGGACCCCTGGTACTCCCCGACGACCCGGTGCGCCCGCCACACGAGGTCGCCCTCGAGGAGCCACTCGCCGTGGTCGTCGCGGACCGCGGCGTTCAGCTCGGGCTCGGGAAAGCCGGCCCGGTGGAACATCAGCCGGGCTCTGGTCTCCATCGGCGAGCGCGAGCCGACCCGCACGAGCGGGAGCGCCTGCTCCAGGAGCGCCTTGCCCCGAGGACGAGTGCGCTGCTCGAGGACCCTCGTCAGGGCGGCCAGGCCGGCGCACTCCCCCTGGTCACAGCCCTCCCCGTGCCCCCCGAGCCCCCCGTCGAGCCGGTTGGCGACGACATCGCCGACGATGACGAGGTCATCGACGCCCAGCCCCCGGTGCGCCACCCCGGCGAGATCGACCCAGGTGTCGGCCGGCCCGACGACCCGCAGCCCAGCGACGTCGAGCACCTCCCTGCTCTCGAGGCCCCGGTGCCCGTGACACCCCCGCCGCCTCGCCTGGGCCACCGACGTCGGGCGCATGACGTCGAGGTCGGCCTGCGCCTCCAGGGCGGCCGGTAGCGGGAGGCGCAGGAGGACGGCGGCCGTCACGTGCGAGAAGGCGGCGTCCGGCGGGAGGCCCACCGCGAACGCCAGGGCTCGCTCCCGGGTCGACGTCGGCACGGATGCCGTGCGCACCGCTCGCGTCGGCGCGTGGAGGCCCGCGCGCCTGAGGTCTGCGGCCGGCAGCCCCGCCGTGCGCCACTGCGCCACGGTGAACGGCCCGCGGCGCAGGGCCTCGGGCCGCTCGGGCAGCTCGGGCAGCTCGGCCCGCGGGACGAGCGGGCCGCGTCGCGCAGCCGCGGGCCGCTCCCGTATCACCCCGGCCCCCCGGTCACCCCGGTCCTCCTGGCCCTCCCAGTCACCCCGGTCACCGCGGTCCTCCCGGCCCTCCCGATCACCCCGGTCAGCCCGGTCCTCCCGGTGCTCGCCGTGGCCCCGATCCACCACCGACCCCCCTACGCCCGCCCAGGTCTCCACGATGCCGGTCGCGCCGGGGGTGTCGGTCGCGTCATCCACAGGGCAGTGCCTCGCCACGGGTCGAGTGAGCAGGACACGCGAGCAGTGGCACGGCATCCGGGCGTGTTCTGCTCACTCGATCGTGGCGGCGACCTCGGCGACCTCGGCGGGGCCTCAAGGGCGCGGGGCCACGCGCAGCAGCTGGTCGTCGTCCCCGTTCGTCGTCGTGACGTAGAGCGCGCCGTCCGGGCCCATCCGCGCCGCCCGCAGCCGCCCGAACGGGCCGTCGGTCTCCTTCGGCACGGCCACCTCGGCGAGCGACCCGTCGTCCTCGAGGGTCAGCAGCAGCAGCTTGGCGCCCTTGAGCGCGGTGACGACGAGCGCCCCCTCGAGCCCGCCCCACTGCTCCCCCTCGAGGAACTCCGCCGAGCACACCGCCTGGGTCGTGCGGCCCGACTGCCAGACGGCCGGCACGGCATCCGGGAAGCGCTCGCGGTCGGTCATCGGGACGCTCTCGTCGTAGCCTCCGACCGCGCCGCCCTGCGAGGGGTCCCAGCCGTAGTTCGCGCCGGGCTCGATGCGGTTGACCTCGTCGTTGTTGCTCGGCCCGTGCTCGGCCGTGTAGACCGCGCCGGTGCCCGGCTGCACTGCGACGCCTTGGACGTTGCGGTGGCCGTAGCTGAGGACGTACCGCTCCCGCTCGTCCTTCGCGGACGCGAACGGGTTGTCGGGCAACGGCTCACCGGTCTCGAGGTCGAGCCGGAGCACCTTGCCACCCAGGCTCGTGCGGTCCTGGGGCACGTCGCCGCGGGCCACGTCGCCGGTCCCGACGAGGAGGGCGCCGTCCGCAGCGAGCTCCGGCCGGCACCCCGAGTGCCGCCCGGTCGAGATCGGCAGCCCGGTGAGCAGGTCGCCCACCCGCTCCGCCGAGCCGCCGTCCGCCGCGAGCCGCCACGTGACGAGCCGGATGTCCTCGGGTGCGCCGTCGACCGCGTGGGTCTGGCAGGTCGTGAACAGGCGCGACGAGGCGAAGTCCGGGTGCACGACCATCCCCATGAGCCCGCCCTCCCCCCGGGCGTACACGTCGTCGAGGTCGGCCCGCACCCGGGTGCGCTCGGCGCCCTCGCGCAGCCCCGACACGATCGAGATGCGCCCGGGACGCTCGGTGACGAGGGCGCGCCCGTCGGGCAGGAACCCGATGTCCCAGCCGTGCTCGAACCCGTCGGCGACGACCTCGACGGCCAGGTCGGGCACGGCCGTGCTCCGCGGGGCGGGCGACGGGCTGGGCTCGGGGCTGCCGGATGCCGTGCTCGTGGCGGTCGAGGGCACCTCACCGACCGAGTCGTCGCCCGAGCAGCCGGCGAGGGTCACGGCGGCGATCGCGACGCAGGCGAGCGGGGCGGCATACCGGGTCCTCATGCCCCAGTCTCACCCACGCAGGTCGGCGGTGGCCCGTTCGTAGTCGCTGTCCAACCTCGCGAGGTCCGCGCGGTACTGCGTGATGCGGCATCCCCGGCCGTTCGGCTTGAGCAGGATCCCCTCGGCGGCCCACCGCTCGCGCGCCTCGTCGAGCAGCACCGCCGGCAGGTCGCCGGAGGAGTTGGTGACGCGCCACCACGTGACGTTCGAGCCGTAGGTGCTCATGATCCGGCCCACGAGGCGGGGCCCGACCCCCACGAGGGCGGCGAGGTCACCGTAGGACACGACCCGCCCGCGCGGCACCTGCTCCACGGCCCGCAGCACGCGCTCCACGACGACGTCGTCCACGGGCCAGAGTCTGCCCGCACCGTCCGGCAGCTTGGGCCCCAGGACCCCCAACCTGCCGGACACCACCGAGGTGGGTTCCCCAACGTCCGGCACCTTGGGCCCTAGAGCCCCCAACCTGCCGGACGTTGCCGGGGGGTCAGCGCCCGAGGTCGGAGCCGACCTCCCACGGGGCGACGGGGGAGTTCTCGAGCACCCAGGTCTCGACGTCCTGCATGAGCCCGGTCGCGATGAGCACCCCCATGGCGACGAAGAGCACCCCGAGCCCCCGCCGGAACGCGGAGTGCGGGTCGGCCGCCCACCGCAGGCGGCCCACGAGCCGCTGCCCGGCGAGGGCGACGGCGAGCAGGACGGAGACGAGTCCGACGACGTAGGAGGTGAGCAGCGCCAGGCCCCGGGCGGGCTCGGCGGGCAGCACGGTGACGACGACGTAGCCGAAGAGCGGGCTGCACGACGTGAACACCGGACCCAGGGCTGCGCCGGTCAGGACGGCGCCGACCGTGCCCCCTCGCCGGTTCGCCGCCGACAGCCCCCGGGCGCTGCGGCTGCTGAGCCCCGACGCGACCGACACCCGGTCCCACAGCTCGGGGACGATGGCGGCGACGCCGAGCCCGATGAGCAGCCCGCCGCTCACCCACTGCCACACCGAGGGGGGCACGTCGATGAGCGCCGTCGTCGCCCGGAGCCCGAGCGTGAAGACGAACACCGACACCCCGAGGGACCCGGTGACCAGCAGGGCCCGGCGCACCGCGGCGCCGTCGGCGGCTCCCGTGACGGAGCCGCCGACGACGACGGGCAGCAGCGAGAGCGCGCAGGGTGCCAAGGTGGTCAGCGCCCCGGCGAGGAGTGCGCCGGTGAGCGCGAGGAGCACGTCAGACCGTCTTCGCGAGGATCGCGGCGCCGTCCTGCGAGCCGGTCCACTTCGCGAGCTCCCCACCGTCCGGGTCGACCTGGACGAACGTGTGCTGCGTCGTCACGCCGTACTCCTTGCGCAGGTCGGTCTCGCTGTCGTAGTCGACCTTGACGACGGTGAGACCGGCGGGGATGCCGTCGCGCGCGATGGCCTCCTCCGTCGCCCGGCAGGTGGGGCACCACGACGCGTGGAAGAAGTAGACGACCTTCGTCCCCTGCCGCTCGGCCATCCGGCTCTCGTACTCGGCCCTGGTGAGGTAGGCCCCCGCCGCCATGGTGTCCCCGGCAGCCGGTGCCGTGCCGGTCGGCGAGGCGGTGACCGGCGTGCTCGGCGGAGGGCTCACGGATGCCGTCGCGGCGGGACCTCCCGGCTGGGCGGTGTCCTCGCTCGCCGACCCGCAGGCGGCGAGGAGCAGGGCCACGGCGGCCGCCGCGAGGGTCAGGGTGGGACGGGTGCGCATGGTCGGCTCCTCGATCGGTGGGGTCTCGGACCCCAGTCGACGTCATGGCACGGGCCGCGGGCCAGCACGAACGGAGTGACGTCACCACCGGGTAAGACCGTGAACCCTTCCGCCGGGTCGTCGGGTGCCGCCGCGACGCCGGCGCTACCCGGCGGCGCCGAGGGGCAGGGACAGAGAGACCGTGCACCCCGTGCCGTCCGGCCGGTTCGCCGCGACCGCGTCGCCGCCGTGGGCGCGGGCCACCTCGCGCGCGATGGTGAGGCCGAGCCCCATCCCCCGCTCGTGCCGGGCGTCGTCGCGCCGCCAGCCGGGCTCGAAGACCCGCTCCAGGTCGGCAGCCGGGATGCCGCCGCACTCGTCCGTCACGTGGACCCGCGCTCGTCCGCCCCCCGTCGACGTCGACACCTCGACCCGTCCCCCTGTCGGGGTGTGCTGTACGGCGTTGCGCAGGACGTTCGTCACCGCGCGGGTCACGGCGCGCGGGTCGACGACGACGGTGGCCCCGTCGAGCGCGACGGCGACGACCTCGACGCCGGCGGCCACGGCCAGCGGAGCCACGGTCGCGACGGCGTCGGACACGAGGTCGTCGAGGGACGACGGCTCCGAGCGGGTCGTCGGGCTCGGCCCGTGGAGGCGGGACAGCTCGGCGATGTCGTCGACCATCGCGTCCATCCGGTCGACCTCGTGGACGATCCGGGCGTGCGCCGCACGCGGGTCCGCGACGGCACCGTCCTCGAGCGACTCGGCGAGCGCCCGGATGCCGGCCAGCGGCGTCCGCAGGTCGTGGGACAGCCAGCGCACGGTCTCACGCCGTGACTGCTCGACCTCGAGGGCGCGGTCGCGGTCGGCGCGCTCCCGCGCCGCGTCCCGCTCCAGCCGCAGCACGCGCCGGGCGAGCACCAGCCCCACGAGGACGGCCATCGGGGCACCGGCGAGCAGGACGAAGACGAGGGTGCGGTAGTCGTCCTCGCCGATGAGCATCGACCGGCTCGCCACCGCCACCCCGGCGGCGAGCGCCGCGACGAGGACGATCGGCGCCCCGAAGGCCGCGACCGACGGTCGGTCGCGGGCCAGCCGCGAGAGCCCGAGGGCGCCGCCGGCGGCGACCACGGTCGTCACCGTCGCCGAGAGGACGACCGCGCTGGTCTCCGGTCCCACGGGTCAGCCCGTCACGCCGGCCGGCCGGTGGGTCCGACACGCCGGGCCGACCGGGGGCCTGTTCGGGAGCACGCCCACGGCCCTACCCTCGCACGCAGGGCCCCGAGGGTGGGCCACGAGGCGAAGGTGGTGGCGGGGGTGTCGGTGCAGCGGGTGGCGGCGGTCGTCGTGCTCCTCGTGCTCGGGGTGCTCAGCCTCCCGTTCGTCGCGCTCTTCCTCGACGGCGAGGCGACGCAGAACTGGGTCATACCGGTGCAGCTCGGGCTCATGGCGCTCGTCGGGGCGCTCGTGGGCCGCCTCGTCCCGGCCCTGGCCGGGCCGGGAGCCAGCCCCGCCCGGGCGGCGGGCGTCGGTGCGCTCGCGGGCCTGGCCGCTGCACTGGTCGGCCTCCTGCTGTTCTTCGTCCTCCTCACGGGGACGAGCGGCGCGTGACACGGCTCAGCCGCCGACCGGTTCGGTGCGCTCCCAGCGGTAGCCCCTGCCGAACACGGTGAGCAGGCGCACCGGGCGGCCCGGGTCGGCCTCGACCTTCTCGCGCAACCGGCGCACGTGGACGGTGACGGTCGACGCGTCGCCCACCTGCCACGCCCACACGTGGCGCAGCAGGTCGTCGCGGCCGAAGACGACGCCGGGATGCTGCACGAGCCATGCGAGCAGGTCGAGCTCGCGGGCGGTGAGCGCCACCGGTGTGCCCCCACGGGTCACCGACCGGGCGCCGAGGTCGACGACGAGGTCGCCGTCACGCAGCACGTCGACGACGGGCTCGACCGGCCGCGCCGCGCGGCGCAGCACCGAGCGCACGCGGAGCTCGAGCTCGCGCAGGCTGAACGGCTTGGTGACGTAGTCGTCGGCACCGTGCTGCAGCCCCTGGACGCGCTCGTGCTCCTGCCCGCGTGCGGTGAGCATGACGACCGGAAGGTCCCGACGCATCGAGCGCAGCCGCCGGCTCACCTCGAGTCCGCCCAGGCCCGGCAGCATGAGGTCGAGGAGCACGAGGTCGGCGGGGTGCGCGACGTACCGCTCGACGGCCACCTCGCCCGAGCCGACGGCATCCACCGCGTACCCGGCGCGGGTCAGGTAGGCCGCGACCGCCTCGCGCACGGTCGCGTCGTCCTCGACGAGCAGGATCCGCACCACGGCCCAAGGCTAGGTCCGCACCCGGGGAGGGCACGGCATCCGGCGCTCGGGCGGTCAGACCCCGGCAACACCGAACGTCCGGCAGGTCGGGCCCCGGAACCCCCGACATGCCGGACGTCACGTCCACGGGCGCCCCGGGGCTGGAACACTGGGCCCATGCGTCGGATCGTCCAGAGCAGGAAGCTCCAGCACGTGCGCTACGACGTACGCGGCCCGATCCTCGTCGAGGCCCAGCGCCTCGAGGCCGAGGGGCACAAGATCCTCAAGCTCAACATCGGCAACACGGCCCCGTTCGGGTTCGAGGCACCCGAGGCCATCGTCGCCGACATGATCCACAACCTGCCCGAGAGCCAGGGCTACGCCGACTCGCGCGGCATCTACTCGGCGCGCACCGCCGTCGCGCAGTACTACCAGTCGCACGGCCTGACCGACACGGGCGTCGACGACGTCTACATCGGCAACGGGGTCTCCGAGCTCATCACGATGGTGCTCCAGGCGTTCGTCGACGACGGCAACGAGATCCTCGTGCCGGCGCCGGACTACCCGCTGTGGACCGGGGCGGTGTCGCTGTCGGGGGGCACCCCGGTGCACTACCGCTGCGACGAGGGGAACGGCTGGAACCCCGACCTCGACGACATCGAGTCCAAGATCACCGAGAACACCCACGCGATCGTCATCATCAACCCGAACAACCCGACCGGGGCCGTGTACTCCGAGGACACCGTGCGGGCGCTCGTCGACATCGCCCGCCGGCACCGGCTCGTCGTCATGGCCGACGAGATCTACGAGAAGATCCTCTTCGACGACGCCGTGCACCACCACGCGGCGACCTTCGCCGGAGACGACGTGCTGTGCCTGACCTTCAGCGGGCTCTCGAAGGCGTACCGGGTGTGCGGCTACCGCGCGGGCTGGGTCATGGTGTCCGGGCCCAGGCACCTCGCCGAGGACTTCCTCGAGGGCCTGACCCTGCTCGCGAACATGCGGATGTGCGCCAACGTCCCCGCGCAGCACGCCATCCAGACCGCCCTCGGCGGGTACCAGTCGATCACCGAGCTCATCGTGCCGGGGGGCCGGTTCTACGAGCAGAGCAAGCTCGCGGCCCGGCTGCTCAACGAGATCCCCGGCGTGTCGTGCGTCGAGCCACGGGGGGCGCTGTACTGCTTCCCGCGCCTCGACCCCGAGGTCTACCCCGTCGAGAGCGACGAGGCGCTCGTCATCGACCTGCTGCGGGCCAAGAAGATCCTCGTCACCCATGGCACCGGCTTCAACTGGTTCGAGCCCGACCACTTCCGCCTCGTCACCCTCCCGGACGTCGACACCCTCACCGAGGCGATCGGCCGGATCGCCGACTACCTCGAGACCGTGCGGGACTGACGACCGGCGTGGCGGGCCGCGACGACGACGCCGGCGAGGTCGACGACCACGTCGGCGACGTGGACCATGTCGGCGTCGGCGACGTCGACCGCGACCGCGTCGACCTCGTCGTCGTGGCGACCGTCGCGCTCGGCGGCGTCATCGGCTCGCTCGGCCGGTACGCCGTGGGCGAGGCCCTGCCGCACGCGTCCGGGGCCTTCCCGTGGGCGACCCTCGTCGTCAACGTGAGCGGCGCCTTCGCGATGGGGCTGCTCGTCGCGTACCTCGTCGACCGTCCGGGGGTGCACCGGCTGGCCCGCCCGTTCGTCGGGGTCGGCGTGCTCGGTGGGTGGACGACCTTCTCGGCGCTCGCCGTGGACGTCGTGCAGCTCTCCGCCGCCGCCGAGGTGCAGCTCGCCCTCGGCTACGTCGCGGCCACCTTCCTCGTCGGCACCCTCGCCGTCCCCGCGGGCGCGGCCGTCGGGCAGCGCGTCTGGCCCGGGCCGTGAGCCTCGTCGACGCGCTCCTCGTGGCGCTCGGCGCCGCGGTGGGGGCTCCCCTGCGCTTCCTGACGAACCACTGGGTGCGCCAGCGCCTCGGCGGCACCCCCGCCGCGGGCACGCTCGTCGTCAACGTCGTCGGGTCGTTCGTCCTCGGCCTGCTCGTCGGCGCCGGGGCGGTCGGGGCGCCCGTGGCGCTCGTCGGCATCGGGTTCTGCGGAGCGCTCACGACCTTCTCCACGCTGGCCCTCGAGCTCTGGGACGCGATGTCCGACGACCGCTACCCGCACGCGGCCGCGAACGTCGCGCTCTCCCTCACCCTCGGCCTGGGCGCCGCGTGGCTCGGCTGGGTCGTCACCTCCAGCTGACCCCCGGCAGCTCGCGTTGGGTGCGGAAACGGTTGCCGGGGCAGCCACCTGGGCCCCCACGACGCGCGAGGGCGCCGCTCCCTCCTCGTCACGGCGCACGGGGAACCCTATGCTCTCGGTCATGCGTCGCCGCCCCCCGCGCCCGGTCCCGGACGTGTTCGAGACCTTCGCCCACCGGGTCGACTCCGGCGACGAGGGGCCGCTCGAGGCGCCGGGCGCCGCGAGCGTGGCGCGCTCGGCCGGCATCACCGTCGGCCTCATGGTGCTCACGTCCCTCGCGTTCGTCGCCGGCGCCTGGGTGTCGGCCGCGGTTCGGCCCGAGCTCGTCTTCTCCAACCTGTTGTGGGAGGGCGTCGCGATCGTCGCCTGGTCGGTCGCCTGGGGTGGGCTTGCAGCAGCCGGAGTGCTGGCGCTCGGGATCATCGCGGTGGGGGTGCCGTGGGTGCGGCGTCAGCGCGACGCCCGCTCGACCTCGGCCTCCACCTCGCCCTCCACCCCGACCTCGACCTCGACCTCGACGCCGTAGGACCAGCCCGGGCGCAGCGGCAACTGGTCACCGCTCCAGAACCGCCCCGGGTCGTACCAGTTCATCGGCACGTCGTCGTGCAGGATGCCCATCTCCTCGAGCGTCACCCCGACGACCTCCGCGCAGTAGGCCGCCTCGGGCCGCACCCCCTTCTCCCGGGCGGCCCGACGCGAGAGGTGGCCGTCGCGCCCCCGCAGCCAGCGCCACGCCATCCCCATCGTCGTGGGGAAGGAGACGCCGTCGAGCCGGGCGATGGTGCGCAGCAGCGCGTCCTCCTGCTCACGGTCGACCTCGGGGGTGAGCTGGCGTACCCACGCCCGCTGGCGGTAGCGCACCTGCCACGTCGAGACGGACTCGCGCAGGTCGTGCAGCTGGACGCCCCGGTGGTGGTCGCCGGTCCAGTGGTCGCGCAGCGAGCGGCCGAGCTCGGCGTGCCACATGAGCGGCGGCAGGTCGTCGAGGACGACGGCCATCCCGACGTGGTTCACGGGGGCGTTGCTCGCGGTCTGGATGACCCGGTCGGCCACCGTGCCCCCGCGGAAGATCCACAGGTCGCCCGTGCGGGTGGCCTCCACGGCCTCCTCGAACGGGACGGTGCTCGTCATGCGCGCCATGGCCCCAGTCTGCCCACACCCGGCCTGTGTGCGGGTGGCTATCGTGGCTGCCATGCCCGCCTCGAACCGCGCCTGGAAGATCGTCGGCCTGGCCAGCCTCGTCGGCGTCGTCGCGACGGGTGCGCTCGTCGCCCGAAACGAACGGGAGCGTCGCGCCTACACCCCCGACGAGGTGCGCGACCGGCTCCAGCAGCGCCTCGGGGCGGCCGGAGGACCGCAGGGCTCGGAGCCCGCCGGCACCTCCGGCGACCGCTGATCTCCGGTACGCCGTAGGCCGCGCTCGGTGGTCGACCGCGGGCCTGCTGCCGCCCGGGTATGGGCGGCCGGCGGTCAGCCGGCCCCGGCCCCGGCCCCGGCAGCGAGGGCCTCGAGGCGGTCGTAGCCTTCGGCCATCCCGGTCTCCATCCCGGACTCGACCATCGCGTCGCGACCCTCGACGGTGCGCCCGATGCTGCGGCCGCGCAGGCGGGTGCGGCCGTCGCCGAGGTCCTCGAACCACATGAACTCCAGGGCTACCTCGTCGGGCGCGCCGTCGAACTCGAAGGTCTGGAGGGCGAACTCGTTCTCCCGGACGGTGTGGAACACCCCGCGGAAACCGAACGTGCCGTGCTCGCCCGTGTGCGTGTAGGCGTACCCCCCGCCGGTGGTGAAGTCCCACCGGTCGATGGCCATCTCGTAGCCGTGCGGGCCCAGCCACTGGCGCACCTTGTCGGGGTCGCGGTGGGCCTCGAAGACGGCGGCGACGGGTGCGTCGAACTCACGGGTGAAGTCGATCCACGGCACGCCGCGCGGGATGTCGAGGTGGAGGCTGTTGCTCATGATGGCTCCTTGCGTGGTGCGGGCGTCGCGTCGGGCGCGAGCAACGCGTCGAGTCGGCGGAAGCGCTGCTCGTGCAGCAGCCGGTAGCCGTCGATCCACGCGGTGAGTGCCTCGAGCGCGTCGGGGTTGAGGTGGACCGGGCGGCGCTGAGCCTCCCGCGTCCGGGTGACCAGGCCCGCGTGCTCGAGGACCTGGATGTGCTTCGACACCGCCTGGAGGGAGATCTCGAAGGGCTCGGCGATCTCGTTCACCGTGGCCGGGCCTCGGCTGAGGCGCGCGATGATCGCCCGCCGGACCGGGTCGGCGAGGGCCGCGAAGCCCAGGTTCACCGTCTCGTCCGACATCCCCTTATTCAACATCCCGCTTGATCAACTGTCAAGTTGATTACTCTCGAGTGTCCGCGATGACTGCGGACGTGGTCGTCCGAGCAGCCGGTTCCGCACTCGAGGCCGGATGCACCGCAGGGCAGGACCCGGTTCGGGTCTGGGGTTTGGGTACCGCGGTACCGCTAGGGCTTGACGACCGTGAGGAGCACGACGGCGTCCTCCAGGGCGCTCACGGTGTGCCGCTGGGCCGGGACGACGACGTGGTCACCGGCCGACCCCTCCCACGTGTTCGGCTCGGCGTCCAGCCGAACCCGCCCGCGCAGCACCTGGAGCGTCGCCTCCCCAGGGCTCTCGTGCTCGGACAGCTCGTGCCCGGCCAGGAGTGCGATGACGGTCTCGCGCAGCACCCGGTCGTGGCCGCCGTGGATCGTGCGCGCAGCCCTGGCACTCTGGCCCTGTCGGGCGGCCTCGAGCTGCTCGTCGGCGAGGGTGGTGAGCGAGATGCCGTCCATGGCGTGCCTTTCGGTGGGGTCAGGCGGGGGTGGATGCCGGGAAGGTCGCCCGCATCGCCGCCGCGAGGGCGGCGACGTCCACGGCCTCGCCCCGCGCGGCACGGGCCCCGACCGCGACCCCGAGGATGTAGGAGCCGACCGGGGCCATCGGGCGCGCGAACCCGTGCGCGATGTCCTTGGTCAGCGCATGGATGCCGGTCACGTCGACGGCGTCCGGGTCGACGTCGAGCGCGGTGCAGGCGTCGACGATCCAGGCGTGCCACTGCTGCTCGGCGGCGGCGAGGTCGGTCATCCGGTCCTCCGTGGGTCAGTCACCGGGTCACTTCTTCGTCAGCTCGGGCTTCTCCCAGCCGCGCTGCGGCGCACGGTTGCCCGACCCCCGCCCGGGACGCTCGTCCTTCGAGCGGTAGACGAGGTAGGGGCGGGTGACGTAGCCGAGGGGCGCGGAGAACACGTGGACGAGCCGGGTGAACGGCCACATCGCGAAGAGGATGAACGCGAGGAGTGCGTGCAGCTGGAAGCCGATCGGTGCCTCGGCCATGAGCTCGGGCTGCGGCTGGAGCGCGAAGATGCTGCGGAACCAGACGCTGACGCCCTCGCGGTAGTTGTACTCGCCGCCGAACTGCAAAAGGCTCCCTGCGACGGTGTTCCACATGCCGAGGAGGATGACGGTACCGAGCACGGCGTACATGGCCTTGTCGTTGACGGTCGTCGCCTTGAACACCGGGCCGGTCGTGCGCCGACGGTAGACGAGGATGACGAGCCCGGCGACCGCGGCGATGCCCGCCGGGATGCCGCCCGCCAGCGCGATGATGTGGTACGTGTGCGCGCTCACGCCGAGGGCGTTCGTCCACACCTGGGGGACGATGAGGCCGATGACGTGCCCCATGACGACCCCGAGCATGCCGAAGTGGAAGAGCGGGCTGCCGATGCGCAGCAGGCGGTCCTCGTAGAGCTGGCTGGACCGGGTCGTCCAGCCGAACTTGTCGTAGCGGTAGCGCCAGACGTGCCCCACGACGAACACGGCGAGGCAGACGTACGGGACGATCACCCACAGGAACGTGGTCATCGGGGGGCTCCTACGGGGATGGTCGGGCCGAGCAGCGCGGTCGTGTCGGCGGGTTCGGGTCGGGGGTTGAGCCGGGGGTCGACGGCGTAGGGCTCGAGGCCGACCTCCTCCTGGGGCGGGCCCTCGGCGACGAGCCGCAGCAGGGCCTCCTCGTCGTCGCCGTCGAGCACCGGGAGCGTCGAGCGCAGCGCCTCGACGACCGGCAGCCACGGCGAGCCACGCTGCGCGAGCCCGGCCCGCAGCACCTCGATGCCCACGCGGTGGCGGGTGAGCAGGTGCCAGGCGGTGTGCTGGTCGTGGAGCGCCCCGAACTCGAGGACGACGCTGAGGTGGTCGGGCAGCTCGACGTCGGTGTCGAACTCGACACCGGCCCGGCGGTAGGCCTGCTTGAACTCGACGAGGGCCACCCCGCGGCGGCGGGTGTCGCCCTGCGCGAAGTACGTGAGGTGCAGCGAGCACTTGCGGGTCACGTCGAAGGTGTCGACGTAGTCGCGCTGGAGCGCGCCGAGGTCACCGTGCTCGAGCGTGTCGAGGAACTCGGTGAGCGGCAGGCGCTGGGGGTCGGGCAGGCCGTCGACGACCTCGCGGAGCATGGGCACCCGCTCGAGGAGGACGTCGTCGGGGTAGTCGAGCAGGAGCGAGACGACCTGCCACGTCGCGGCGAGCGCCTGCGGGTCGGTGGCGGGCTCCTCGTCGCGGTGCCGCCGCCACCTCATCGGTCCGCCTTCTCGTCCGACCCCGGGAACATGCCCGGCGGCATCCCCCGCCCGTCCCAGTTGAGGAGGTTGACCCGCCCGCGCATCGGGTTGTCGGCCGGGAGGCCGTCCATCGTGTCGGCCGACTGGGCCTGCTGGAGCACCCGGAAGCTCTCGATCGCGACCGGGGTGGGCGCGCCGCCCGAGCCCTCGCCGAAGATCTCCTGCCCGCCGCCGTACTCCGAGACGGCGCACTCGGTGGCGAGCTCCTCGAGGGCGTGGGCCTGCTCGGCGTGCGCCGTGGGGATGACGTAGCGCTCGTCGTACTTGGCCAGGGCGAGGAGGCGGAACATCTCGTACATGTCCTCGCCCTCCATCCCGACCGCCGCCGGGATCTCGTCGCGGGGGTCGCGCCCGAGGTTGATGTCGCGCATGTACGAGCGCATCGCCGCGAGCTTCTTGAGCACCCCGTTGACCGGCTCGACGTCACCGGCCGTGAACAGGTTGGCGAGGTACTCGACGGGGATCCGCAGCGTGTCGATGGCCCCGAAGAGGTTGTCGACGTCCTCGGCGTCGTACCCGGTGTCCTTGATGACGTCGACGACCGGCGACAGCGGCGGGATGTACCAGACCATCGGCATCGTGCGGTACTCCGGGTGCAGCGGCAGAGCGACCTTGTAGTCCATGATGAGCCGCTTGACGGGGCTGCGCCGGGCGGCCTCGACCCAGTCACCCGGGATGCCGGCGGCCTCCGCCTCGCGCCGCACCTGCGGGTCCTCGGGGTCGAGGAAGACGCCGAGCTGGGACTCGTAGAGGTCGGTGTCGTTCGTCGCGGTCGCCGCCTCGAGCACCTTGTCGGCGTCGTAGAGGACGAGGCCGATGTAGCGCAGCCGGCCGACGCACGTCTCGGAGCACACCGTCGGGATGCCGACCTCGACCCTCGGGTAGCAGAACGTGCACTTCTCGGCCTTGCCGGTCTTGTGGTTGAAGTAGACCTTCTTGTACGGGCAGCCGGTGATGCACATCCGCCAGCCGCGGCAGCGGTCCTGGTCGACGAGGACGATGCCGTCCTCCTCGCGCTTGTAGATCGCCCCGCTCGGGCACGACGCCGCGCACGACGGGTTGAGGCAGTGCTCGCAGATCCTCGGCAGGTAGAACATGAAGGTGCGCTCGAACTCGAAGCGCACCTTGTCCTCGATGCCCTTGAGCATGACGTCCTTCGCCGCGTGCTCGCGCGAGCCGCCGAGGTCGTCGTCCCAGTTGGCGCTCCACGAGACGTTGATCGGCTTGCCCGAGATGAGCGAGTGCGGCCGGGCGACGGGGAAGTTCTTCTGCGCCGGGGCGTTGAGCAGCGTCTCGTAGTCGTAGGTCCAGGGCTCGTAGTAGTCCTGGATCGACGGCATCTTCGGGTTGCTGAAGATCGTGAGCAGCTTGCGCAGCCGGCCGCCGGCGCGCAGGCGCAGCCGGCCGTTGCGCATGACCCAGCCGCCCTTCCACTCGTCCTGGTCCTCGTAGCCGCGTGGGTACCCCAGCCCGGGACGGGTCTCGACGTTGTTGAACCAGACGTACTCGGTGCCCGCGCGGTTGGTCCACGCCTGCTTGCACGTGACCGAGCAGGTGTGGCACCCGATGCACTTGTCGAGGTTCATGACCATCGCCATCTGAGCCATGACGCGCATGTCGTGTCGCCTTCTCTCGTCGTCGGGGGTCAGTACTCGACCGGGGCGGTCCGCTTGCGGATCATCGTGACCTCGTCGCGGTTGTTGCCCGTCGGCCCGATGTAGTTGAAGAAGTAGGCGAGCTGCGCGTAGCCGCCGATGATGTGGCTCGGCTTGAGCATGATCCGGGTGAGGGAGTTGTGGATGCCGCCGCGCCGCCCGTGCGTCTCGGTGAGCGGCACGTCGATGAGCCGGTCCTGGGCGTGGTGCATGTAGACGGTGCCCTCGGGCATCCGGTGCGAGACGATGGCCCGGGCCGCGACGACACCGTTGCGGTTGACCGCCTCGATCCAGTCGTTGTCGCGGACCCCGATCTTCTCGGCGTCGACGTCGGACAGCCAGATCGTCTGGCCCCCGCGGGAGAGGCTGAGCATGAAGAGGTTGTCCTGGTACTCGCTGTGGATCGACCACTTGTTGTGCGGCGTGAGGTAGCGGACCGACACCCCGAGGGCGTTCTGCTCGCCGATCGCGGTCTCGCCGAACAGCTCGGTCATGTTGAGCGGGGGTCGGTACACCGGCAGGGCCTCTCCCATCCCGAGGATCCAGTCGTGGTCGAGGTAGAACTGCTGGCGCCCGGTGAGCGTGTGGAAGGGCTTGAGCCGCTCGATGTTGATCGTGAACGGTGCGTAGCGTCGGCCGCCGCTCTCCGAGCCCGACCACTCGGGCGAGGTGATGACCGGCACGGGTGCCACCTGGGTGTCGGCGAAGGTGATCTGCTTGCCCTCGTGCTCGGCCGCGAGGTCGTGCAGCGGTGTGCCGGTGCGCTTCTCGACGTTCTTGAACCCGTGGGTCGCGAGGTGGCCGTTCGTCGTGCCGGACAGGTGCAGGATCGCGTCGGCGACGTGGATGTCGGTGTCGAGCCGGGGCTGGCCGTCGCCGGCTCCACCGTGGGCGACCCCGTTGCGGTGCCGCAGGATGTCGACCTCACGGGTGACGTCGTAGGGCACGCCCTTGGTGAGCATGCCGACCTTCTCCATGAGCGGGCCGATCGAGGTCATCTTGTCGTAGACGGCGGTGTAGTCCCGCTCGGCGACGACGAGCACCGGCAGGGTCTTGCCCGGCACCGGCTCCACCTCGCCGGTGCGCCAGTCCTTGACGACGCCGTGCACGGTGGCCATCGCCTCGGGGGTGTCGTGCCAGAGCGGCTTCGCGATGACGTCGCGCCGGGTGCCGAGGTGGTCGACGGCGAGCTCGGAGAACCTCTTCGCGACCGCCTTCCACGCCTCCCAGTCCGTCTTGGACTGCCACGGCGGCGCGATGGCCGGGTTGAACGAGTGCACGAACGGGTGCATGTCGGTCGTGTTGATGTCGTGCTTCTCGTACCACGTGGCCGCCGGCAGCACGACGTCCGAGAAGAGCGTCGAGCTCGTCATCCGGAAGTCGATCGTCATGAGCAGGTCGAGCTTGCCCTCGGGCACCTCCTCGGGCCACTCGATGCCGGCCGGCCGCTTCTCGGGCGGGGCCTGCTCCGCGGTGACCGCGTTGTCGGTGCCGAGCAGGTGCTTGAGGAAGTACTCGTTGCCCTTGGCGCTCGACCCGAGCAGGTTGGCCCGCCAGAGGCTGAGGATGCGGGGGTGGTTCTCCTCGGCCTCGGGGTCCTCGACGGCGAACTTGAGGGCGCCGGACCTGAGCTGGTCGACGACGTGGGCCACGGGGTCCAGCCCCGCGGCATCCGCCTCGTCCGCGAGCGCGAGGCTGCTGCGGTTGAACGTCGGGTAGCTCGGCGTCCAGCCCAGGCGCACCGACTGGGCGAGCAGGTCCATGACGCCCTTGCCCGCGAAGACGCCGGTGCCGGCGTCGACGTCGTCGGCCGTGAAGGTGTCGTAGCGGTACTGGCTCGTGTTGACGTACCAGTACGCGGTCTGGTTCATGTGCCGCGGCGGGCGCTGCCAGTCGAGCGCGAACGCCATGTGCTGGAAGCCCATGATCGGCCGGATCTTCTCCTGGCCGACGTAGTGCGCCCACCCGCCGCCGTTGCGGCCCTGGCAGCCCGTGATGGAGGTGAGCACGAGCATCGCGCGGTAGATCTGGTCGGAGTGGAACCAGTGGTTCGTCCCCGCGCCCATGAGGATCATCCCGCGGCCACCGGTGTCGATGGCGTTCTGCGCCCACTCGCGGGCCAGCCGCACGACCTGCTCGGCCGGCACGGAGGTGATCTCCTCCTGCCAGGCGGGCGTCGCCGGGGTGCTCGGGTCGTCGTAGCCGGCCGGCCACGTGCCCGGCATCCCGGCGCGGTGCACGCCGTAGTGGGCGAGCATGAGGTCGAGCACGGTCGTCACGAGGCGGCCCCCGACCCGCCGCACCGGCACCCCGCGGGTGACGTGGGCGACCTTGCCGTCGAGGGCGTCGAAGCGCGGCAGGGCGACCTGTGCGGTCTCGGTGGCCGTGCCGTGCAGGGTGAGCAGCGGGTCGATGTCGCCGAGGTCGAGGTTCCACCTGCCCCAGCCCTCCTCGCCGTAGCGGAAGCCGATCGACCCGTTGGGGATGGCGACCTCGCCGGTGCGGGCGTCGAGCACGGCCGGCTTCCACATCGCGTTCTCGGAGCTGCTCTCCGGGACGTCGAGGTCGCCGGCGACGAGGTACTTGCCCGGGCGCAGGTCGTCGCCCTCGCCCTCGCCCTCGCCCTCGAGCGCGACGAGGAACGGCAGGTCGGTGAACTGCTGGTTGTACCGGGTGAAGAACTCGACCTGCTGGTCGACGAAGAACTCCTTGAGGATGACGTGGCCCATCGCCATCGCGAGCGCCCCGTCGGTGCCGGGGGCGGCCGCGACCCACTCGTCGGCGAACTTGACGTTCTCGGCGTAGTCCGGGGAGACGGCGACGACCTTCTGGCCGCGGTAGCGCGCCTCGGTCATCCAGTGCGCGTCGGGGGTGCGGGTCATCGGCACGTTCGAGCCCCACATGATGAGGTAGCCGGCATCCCACCAGTCACCCGACTCGGGAACGTCGGTCTGGTCGCCGAACATCTGCGGCGAGGCGTTCGGGAGGTCGGCGTACCAGTCGTAGAACGAGAGCATCGGCGCGCCGACGAGCTCGAGGAAGCGGGCGCCCGACGCGTACGACACCGGGGACATCGCCGGGATGGGCGAGAAGCCGGCGATCCGGTCCGGGCCCCAGCGCTTGACGGTGTAGACGTGGGCGGCGGCGATGATCTCGACGACCTCGTCCCACGTCGAGCGCACGAGCCCACCCTTGCCGCGGGCCGACTTGTAGCGACGCGCCTTCTCGGGGTCCTGGACGACCGACGCCCACGCGACGACGGGGTCGCCCCCGACCGCCCGCTTCGCCTCGCGGAACATCTCGAGCAGCACCCCACGCACGTAGGGGTAGCGGACCCGCGTCGGGGAGTAGGTGTACCAGCTGAAGGCCGCACCACGCGGGCAGCCGCGGGGCTCGTACTCGGGCCGGTCGGCACCCGTGGAGGGGTAGTCGGTCTGCTGCGCCTCCCAGGTGATGATGCCGTCCTTGACGTAGACCTTCCACGAGCACGAGCCCGTGCAGTTCACGCCGTGGGTGCTGCGCACGACCTTGTCGTGCGACCACCGGTCGCGGTAGAAGGCGTCCCCGGCCCGGCCGCCCTGGGCGTGGATGGACCGCTTGTCCTGCGACACCTCCGAGCGGGTGAAGAAGCGCCGGGTGCCGACGAGCGCGTCGGTCAGGGGGCCGTCGAGTCCGGGGGTGGCGCTCATGCGGGCTCCTTCGGGGTCGTGGTGCTGCGGAACGGGGTCCTCGTCGTCACGTGGGCGACGCAGGTCGTGGGGTCGACGAACGGCTCGAGCCCGACCTCGGCGTCGGTCTCGCCGAACTGCTCGAGCGAGCCCGCGATGAGGCCGCGGTGGATGCCGCAGACGACGGCGGTGTTCGACCGGGCGAGGTCGAGGAAGGGGCAGTGCGCCAGCCGCACGTTCGCCGTGCGCCCGCCGTCGGTCGTCGTGAGCTCGGGGGTGTACCCCCACTGCTGGAGGACGTCGATCATCCGGCCGACCTTGCTCAGCCACCGGCCCGGGGTGTCGGCGGGCGCCTCGTCGGCATCGCCCGGAACGTGCTGCCGGGCCCAGCGTCGCCCCACCTCGACGGGGGTCGGGGTGCGCCCCGTGCCCCCGGGGGACAGGGCGTCGGCCAGCAGCCCGCTGAGCAGGCGGAGGGAGTCGAGCTCGCCGGCGGCGTCGACGTCGGCGAGCGAGCCGGGGGCCACCGTGTAGACCTTGCGCGGCCGGCCCGCACCGCCCAGCCGCTGGAAGGCCGCCTCGACGAGCCCCGCGGCGACGAGCTGGTCGAGGTGGAAGCGGACCGTCGTGACGTGCAGCCCGACGCTCAGGGCCAGCTCGGCGGCGCTGAGGCCGGCCGGCTCGGCACCCCGCAGCGCCTCGTTCGCCAGGACGTCGAGGAGCCGCCGGCGCACGGGGGACGCGAGCAGCGCGGCCGTGCCGTGGTCCGCGACGGCGGTCAACGTGCCTCCCCGGATATGAAGGAAAGGGTTCCTCCCCATCGAACCACATCCAGACCGCGAGCGGGAGCCGGGGGGCACGATCCGTCCTGCTCGGTGAGTTGCGGCATATGTCGTTGACATCGCGCTCGATTCGGGTGTACGACGGAGCGTCGTAGTCGTTAGGCTGACCTCACTGGCGGGCCCTTTGCGGGATCACTACCGTCCTGTTCGACATATTTAGATGAGCAGATTCATCCAAATGGAGGCATGGGCATGACCCAGCTGACCGAGCCCGTCGAGGCGCCCGCCCACGTGACCGTGTCGAGCGGCGCCAAGCGCGTCCTCACGATGTCGACCCTCGCGTTCACGCTCATGTTCGCCGTGTGGCTCATGTTCGGCATCCTCGGCGTGCCGATCCAGAAGGAGCTCGGCCTCAGTGACCCCGAGCTGGCCTGGATCTCCGCGGTCGCCGTGCTCAACGGCTCGCTGTGGCGCCTGCCCGCCGGCATGCTCACCGACCGCATCGGCGGGCGCATCGTCACGATCTCGATGCTCCTGCTCACCGCGATCCCCTGCTTCTTCATCACCCAGGTCACCGAGTACCTCCCCCTGCTCGTGCTGGCGTTCCTCGTCGGCTTCGCCGGCAACCTGTTCAGCGTCGGGATCGCGTGGAACGCCGCGTGGTTCCCCAAGGAGCGGCAAGGGTTCGCGCTCGGTGTCTTCGGCGCCGGAAACGTCGGCGCCTCGGTCACCAAGCTGCTCGTCGTCCTCCTGCCGACCATCATCGTCAGTACGACCGGCGCCATGTACCTGGGCATCTTCCCCGGTGGCTGGCGAATCTTCCCCGCGTTCTACACCGTGGCCCTCGTCGTCGTCGCGATCCTCACCTTCGTCATCGTCCCGCGACACGACAGGAAGGGCGGCGAGGGCAAGCCGATGCGCGAGATGCTCGCCCCGCTCAAGCACGTGCGGGTCTGGCGGTTCAGCCTCTACTACGCCGCCGTCTTCGGGGCCTACGTCGCGCTCGCCGCGTGGCTGCCCAAGTACTACGTCGACAACTACGACGTCCAGCTGCAGACCGCCGCCCTGCTCACCGCCACCTTCATCTTCCCCGCGTCCCTGCTGCGACCCGTCGGCGGCTGGTTCTCCGACCGCTACGGCGCCCGCCGGGTCATGTACTGGACGTTCGGCGTCATGACCCTGACCACCGGCATCCTCATGATGCCCAACGGCCACCTCGTCATCGCCCAGGCCGACGGCACCGAGAGCGAGCACCTCGCCTACGCCATCGGCATCGCGCCGTTCGCGTTCCTCGTCTTCGTCCTCGGCTGCGCGATGGGCGTCGGCAAGGCCGCCGTCTACAAGCACATCCCCGAGTACTTCCCCGACAACGTCGGCTCGGTGGGGGGCCTGGTCGGGATGTTCGGCGGCCTCGGCGGCTTCTTCCTCCCGCCGCTGTTCGCCTACACCAAGGAGTGGTCGGGCTTCCCGAGCTCGACGTTCTTCGTCCTGTTCCTGCTCACCGCGGCCTGCTTCCTGTGGATGCACTGGACCGTCGTCCACATGCTCCACCACGAGTCGCCCGACCTCGCCCGACACCTCGAGTCCCCGGACACCGCCCCGGTGTCCCGCTGACCCCATGCCACCGGCCACCCGGCCCTGAAGGAGAGAGACCGCCATGAGCACCGCCCCCGCACCGGCCCGCAAGGGCGAGTGGCTGGAGTCCTGGGACCCCGAGAACGAACAGACGTGGGACAAGTCCCTCGCCTGGCGCACCCTGTGGGTCACGACGTTCTGCCTCACCCTCGCCTTCGTCGCGTGGTTCCTCCCGAGCGCGATCATCCCCAAGCTCAACGCCCTCGGGTACGACTTCTCCAAGAGCCAGCTCTACTGGATGGCGGCCATGCCCGGCCTGGCCGCCGGCCTCCTGCGGCTCGTGTGGATGGTGCTGCCCCCGATCCTCGGCACCCGCAAGATGGTGTCCCTGACCAGCCTGCTGCTCATCGCCTCCACCCTCGGGTGGGGCGTGCGCGTCCAGTCGCCGACGGCCCCGTACTGGGAGCTCATGGTGCTCGCGTTCCTCGCCGGCATCGGCGGCGGCGCGTTCTCCGGCTTCATGCCGAGCACCTCGTACTTCTTCCCCCGGCGCATGCAGGGCACCGCGCTCGGCCTCCAGGCGGGGCTCGGCAACTTCGGCGTCTCCCTCGTGCAGCTGCTCACCCCGTACCTCATCGCCATCTCGGCGCTCGCGATCTTCGGCGGCAGCCAGCAGATGACCGTCCCCGGCAAGCCCCCGGTCGAGGTCTGGTACCAGAACGCGGCCTTCGTGTGGATCCCGCTCATGGTGGTCGGCGCGATCCTCGCCTGGACCATGCTGAAGTCGGTGCCGATCAAGGCGAACATCCGCCAGCAGTTCGACATCTTCGGCAACCAGGACACCTGGTGGATGACGATCCTCTACATCATGACCTTCGGCACGTTCTCGGGCCTGGCCGCCCAGTTCGGCCTCCTCATGGCCAACCTCTACGGCAACGGCAACAGCGAGATCGTCGAGGGCACGGGCGCGACCGCGACGGTGCTCGTCGCCGGCTACGCCGTCCCCGACGTCGTGAAGTACGTCTTCCTCGGCCCACTCATCGGTGCCGCGGCCCGCGTCGGGTTCTCCCCGCTCACCGACCGGATGGGCGGTGCGATCTGGACCCTCATCTCCGGCATCGGCCTCGTCGCCTCGATCACGTACACGATCCCCGCGCTCACGCCCGACACGAGCTCGGCGGCCGCGCTCGAGGCGGGTTTCGACCAGTTCCTCTACGGGATGCTCGCGATCTTCCTCTTCGCCGGCATCGGGAACGCGTCCACCTTCAAGCAGATGCCGATGATCTTCGAGCGCCGCCAGGCCGGCGGCGTCATCGGCTGGACCGCCGCCATCGCGGCCTTCGGCCCGTTCTTCTTCGGCATGGGGGTCACGACCCTCGGTCCGGTCGCGTTCTACTCCATCGGCGTCGCGTGGGCGGTCATGTGCGTGGGCATCACGTGGTGGCGCTACGCCCGTCCGGGCGCCCCGAAGCCCGGCTGATCCTCCCCGGCCGTGAGTGCGGACGCGGCTGCCCTGGCGGCCGTCTCCGCACTCACGGTGTGAGGTCCTCGAGGTCGCGCGGGGTGTCGACGTCGCGCGACGCCGCCCCCGGGACCGGCACCGCGACGTGGGCGAGCGCGAGCAGCGTCTTCGCCGGACGTCCGTGGGCCGGGTGGGGCAGCGCGTCGCGCACGGCAGCGGCCCGGTACACGGCGAGCAGCGGGTTCGCGACGCCCTCGTCGTCCGTCCCGACCGCGGCGTGGATGCCGGGTGGCGCCGCGTCGAGGGTGGCGGCCAGGGCGACGAGGGCCGGGGCGGCATACGGCATGTCCCCCGCGACGACGGCGACGAGTCCCGTGCGCACGACCGCGACCCCGGCCGCGACCCCGGCGAGCGGGCCCCCGCCCGGGGGGTCCTCCCTCGTCCAGGCGACCTCGCGCCCCGTGGCCCGTGGCTCGCCCACGGCGACGACGCGCCACGACCCGGGCAGCGCGGCGAGGAGGTGGTCGAGCACCGTCGTCCCGGCGAGCGGCGCCGCGAGCTTGTCGGAGCCGAAGCGCACCGACCGCCCGCCGGCGAGGACGACGACGGTGACGTCACCGGTCTCGGGTGCGTCGTCACCGGTCTCGGGTGCGTCGTCACCGGCCATGGGCACCAGTGTGGACCCCGTCCCACGGCACCCCCGCGGCGGCGGGCCCGGACGAGCTTGTGGGCGGTGTCGGCCGCCCAGACCGCCGGCACGGCGACGAGGGCGAGCGCCCGGCCGAGCGGCGAGGGCCACGATCCCCCGAGCAGCTCGGCCACCGGGTGTGACCCTGAGCGCCACGCTCCCGATACGCACCGCCCCCGACCTCGCCGTGGGTGCGGACGTGGTTGTGGGAACGACCACGTCGGCACCCGAGGCGGAGGTCAGGTCGCGACGGGCGGGTGCGGGTGGTGCGGCGAGCGGCCCTGGAACGACAGGATCGCGGGGTTCTGGATGACCCCCTCGCGGATCTCGATGGCGCGCCGGATCGTCGGGTCGGCGTCCCAGCCAGCCGGGCCGGCCATGACCGAGCGGATGAACGGCAGCAGCGCCTCGCTGATCTCCCACGTCGCCGACGCCCACAGGTGCGAGGGGCTGTGGTCGACGGCGTAGTGGAGCACCCCGTCGCCGACGACGAAGGTCGGGTCCTCGAACGTCGTCGGCCGGGCCCACGCGAAGCCCATCCCCTCGTCGCACGAGACGTCGACGACGAGCGTGCCGTGGGAGAGCAGCGGCAGGTCGTCGTCGGTGAGGAACATGAGCGGGGCGTCGGTGTCCTGCAGGACGCAGTTGACGATGACGTCGTGCTCGGCGAGGAACCCGGCGAGCGGCACCCGCCCCCCTGGCAGGGCGACGTGGCTCGCCGGGGCCACCCCGTCGTCGTCCTCGAAGTGCAGGATCCGGGCCGAGTGGATCGGGGCCGCCACGGCCGCGACCTGGCGGTGGGTCAGCACGTCGACCTCGGTGACCCCGAGCCCGGTGAGGGCGGTGACCGCGCCCCGGGCGGTGGCACCGAACCCGATGACGACGGCGCGGAGCCGGGGCCCGAAGTGCCCGCTCGCCCCGGACAGCTGGAGCGCGTGGAGCACCGAGCAGTAGCCGGCGAGCTCGTTGTTCATGTGGAAGACGTGGAGGTTGAACGCGCCGTCGCGGGCCCAGTGGTTCATCGCCTCGAACGCGATGAGGGTGAGGCGCTGGTCGACGGCGTGCTGGGTCAGCACCGAGTCCTGGACGCAGTGCGGCCACCCCCACAGCACCTGCCCGTCGCGCAGCGCGGCGATGTCGCTGAGCACCGGCTTGGGCTGCAGGATGACGTCGCACTCGGCGACGAGCTGCTCGCGGGTCAGCACCCCGGCGACGAGGGTGCGCAGCTCGTCGTCCGACACGCCGAAGCGCTCGCCGTAGCCGGTCTCGAGGTGGATGCCGGCGCGCAGGTCCGCGGGCACGCGGTCGAGGTGGCGCGGGTGGAGGGCGAGGCGCCGCTCGTTCTCCTTGAGCGATCGCCCCATGACACCGAGGGACAGGGTGGGTGCTGGCTGGCTCGTCACGGTCGCGTCCGATCGGGGAGGCGGACGGGGGACGGGGCCCCGTGCGCGGTTACGGTCCGGTGCTGCCACCCTACGCCGGGGGCGGGTGCCGGGCCGGGACGTTGCGCCCGCCCGGTCCCTGCCCGATCCTGAGCGGGTGGATGCCGTCGCCGGGCCGGGTGCGCGCCCTCGCGGTCCCGCCTCGTGGCGGCTCGCGTCGTGCGCCACGTCGGATCCGGCCGACCCGTCCTCCCTGCACCCCGAGGAGGCCCTGCTCGTCGCGGGGGCGCGCCCGGACCGGGTCGTCGAGTTCGCGACCGGGCGGCACTGTGCCCGCACCGCCCTGCGGCAGCTCGGCGTCGACGACGCCGCGCACCCCGTGCTGGCCGACCCCCGCGGGGCCCCGAGCTGGCCGCCCGGTGTCGTCGGGAGCATCACCCACACGAGCGGGTGGACGGGTGCCGTGGCGGCCCGTCGCGGGGGGCGCGGCGGCATCGCGTCGCTCGGGCTGGACGCCGAGCCCGCCGCTGCGCTGCCGCCCGGTGTCCTCGAGGTCGTGGCGACCGACCGCGAGCGCGCGGCCCTCGACCGCCTCGGCGGCGTCGACGGCTCGGTGCCCTGGGGCGCCGTGCTCTTCGCCGCGAAGGAGGCCGCCTACAAGGCGTGGTACCCCTTGACCGGCGTCGTGCTGCACCACGGGCAGGTGGAGGTCGAGCTGTCGACGGGCGGGCGGTTCCGGGCGCAGGTCTCGTCGACGGGCGTCGGGTCCGGTGCGGCGCGCCGCCTCGTGCGTGGTCGGTGGCGGCTCGGCCCGACGGCGGTGGTCACGCTCGGGGTCGTCTCGGCGCCGTGGTCCGGGCCCGGCTGAGCACCTGGCCGACCCCGGTGACCGCACGCGCGGACCGCGTGGGGAGGGGGGGCAGGGTAGGCAGCCGCGCCGCACGCAGCCACGCGTCGAACAGGTCGGTGTGCTCCGAGCCGGTGACGGCGGCGACGGTGGCCTCGAAGTCGGCGGTCGTCACGACCTCGTACCGGTGGGTGTCGACCCAGGTGCGCAGCACCGCGAAGAACGCCTCGTCCCCGACCCGGCGACGCAGGGCGTGCAGCGTGAGCGCACCCCGCTTGTAGACCCGGTCGTCGAAGACCCGGTGGGGGCCGGGGTCGGTCAGCACGAGGTCCTGGGCGCTGCGGGCGAGGAGCGCGTGGTGGTGGGCCGCCTCCTCGTCGGCCGTCGTGCGGCCCGAGGCCTGCGACCACAGCCACTCGCTGTAGCAGGCGAAGCCCTCGTGCAGCCAGATGTCGCTCAGCGAGGCCGCGGTCACGGCGTTGCCGAACCACTGGTGCGACAGCTCGTGGGCGACGAGGCGCTGCACCTCCCAGTCGCGGCTGAGGTGGTTCGTGCCGAAGGTCGACAGCGACTGCGACTCGAGCGGGATCTCGAGGGGGTCGTCGGTGACGACCGCGGTGTAGCGGTCGAAGGGGTAGGGACCGAACAGGCCCGAGAACAGCTCGACCATCCGCGGCTGGTCCGCGAACGCCTGGCGGGCGGCCGGCATCCGGGCGGGTGGGGCGACGAGCCACGTCGCGACGGGGGATGCCGGCTGACGCTCGGCGGCGTAGCGGCCGAGCTGGAGGGTCGCGAGGTACGGGGACATCGGCTGGCGCTGCTCGAAGACCCACTCGGTGCGGCGCCCGACGGTGCGCTCGGTCACCGGGTCGCCGTTGGCGACGAGCCGGTACGCCGGGTCGGTCTCGACGCGGATGCGGTAGCGCGCCTTGTCGGCCATCCGGTCGTTGCACGGGAACCACGTCGGGGCGCCGTGCGGTTGCGCCGCGACGAGGACGCCGTCGGTGAGCTCCTCCCAGCCGGCGGGCCCGTCGGGGCCGGGCATCGGGCGCGGGTTGCCGCGGTAGGCGATCGTGAGCAGGAGCGGCTCGCCGGCTCGAACCGGAGTGGCGAGCCGGATCCGCAGCCGCGACCCCCGGTGTGACCACCGCGCGACGCGCGCCCCCTCGACCTTGAGGCTGCGCACCTCGAGGCGGTGGAGGTCGACGACGAGGTCGGGGAGGTCGACGACGGCCCGCACCGAGAGCTCGGCCCGGCCCTCGAGGTGGTTGCCGAGCGGCTTGTAGCGCAGGTCGAGGGCGTAGTGCTCGACCTCGTAGCGGTCGTCACCGTGCCCCGGCAGGTAGGGGTCCGAACCGGTCACTCGTCCTCCAGCCACGGGCCGACGGGGTTGCCGATCCACCGGGTCTTGTCGGGCACCGACTCCCCCCGCATGACGAGGGAGACCGGGCCGACGGTCGCGTGCCGGCCGATCCGGGCGGCCGGGAGGATGACCGAGTTGGGGCCCAGCGTGCCCCCGTCAGCGATCGTGACCCGGTCCATCGCGAGGATCCTGTCATGGAACAGGTGGGTCTGGACGACGCATCCACGGCCGACCGTCGCACCGTCGCGCAGGTCGATGAGGTCGGCCTCGGGGAGCCAGTAGGTCTCGCACCACACCCCGCGGCCGACCCGGGCCCCCATCGTGCGCAGCCACAGGTTGAGCACGGCGGTGCCGACCGCCGCCCGGGCGAACCACGGCGCGGCGACCACCTCGACGAAGGTGTCGGCGAGCTCGTTGCGCCACACGAACGAGCTCCACAGCGGGTGCTCCGACGGGCGGAGCCGGCCGACGAGCAGCCACTTCGCCACGGTCGTCACGCCGACCGCCACCGCCCCGGCCACGAGCAGGACGGGCCCGCCGAGCAGCAGCGCCCACGCCCAGCCGCGCTCGAGCAGCCAGGCGAACGCGGCCGCGCTGAGCACGACGAGCGCGACGTGCACCCACAGGGCGACGACCCGGGCGACCTCGACGGCCGCCCGGGCGACCCGCAGCCGGGTCGGGGGTGCGTGGGTGCGCGCCGCGTCGGCCGCCTCGGCCTCGCGCCGCAGCGGTCGGGGCGGGCTGCCGAGCCACGAGCTGCCCGCCTTCGCCGTGCCGCGCCGCGGGGCGGCCGACAGCACGGCGACGAGGGCCTGCTTGGGGACCTTGCGCCCCGGGGCGGCCATGCCCGAGTTGCCGACGAACGCGCCCTTGCCGACCCGCACCCGCTCGACCCGCAGCCACCCCCCGCCGAGCTCGTAGCCCCCGACGAGGGTGTCGTCGGCGAGGAAGGCCCCCGAACCGACGCTGACGAAGCGCGGCAGCATGAGCACCGTCGAGGCCTCGACGTCGGGGCCGATCTCGGCCCCGAGGGCGCGCAGCCAGGCGGGCGTCAGGCTCGACGAGTAGAGCGGGAAGAGCCACGTCCGGGCCTCGTCGAGCACCCGCAGCGCCGACCAGGCCTGCCAGGCGCGCAGCCCGTGGACGGGGTGGTGGCCGGGCTCGAGCCCGACGGACAGCACCCGCACCGTGGCGAGGACGAGCACGGCGAGCACGACCACGCCGACGACGGTCGAGAGCGGCAGCCACGCGAGCGCCGTCACGAGGGCGGCCCGGGCATCGGGGGCGTCGGCCAGCCACGGGAGCGCCACCGCGAGGCCGGCGAGCGTGGCGGCGACGGGCAGGAGCGCGAGCGCGACGGCCGACCCGGCGTACGCGGCCATCCACATCCGCTTGTTCGGGGGACGCTCGGGGGTCCACGGCCCGCGGGCCGCTCCCGAGAACACCGCCGGCGCGCCCGACCAGGCCTCGGCGTCGGGCACCGGACCGAAGACGGCCGAGCCGGGCGCCACCTCGGCCCGGTCGCCGACGTCCGCGCCGGGCAGCAGGGTGCTGCGCGCACCGACCCGGGCGCCCGCACCGATGCGCACCGTCCCCACGTGGAGGTGGCCGCCGTCGACCCAGTGCCCCGCGAGGTCGACCTCGGGTTCGACCGAGCAGCCCGCGCCGAGGTGGAGCAGCCCGGTCACGGGCGGGACGCTGTGCAGGTCGACGTACCGGCCGACCCGGCATCCGAGCAGCCTCGCGTACACCTTGACGAGCGGGGCGGCCGACAGGTTCGTCGCACCGAGCTCGTCGACGAGCCGCTCGGCGAGCCAGAGCCGCAGGTGCACCCAGCCGCCGCGCGGGTACTCCCCCGGCCGCATGCCGCGCAGCACCGCCCGCGCCGCCCCGGCCCCGAGGACGACCCGCCCGACCGGGTTGAGCAGCAGCAGCCACCCGACGAGCACCCACCCCCACGAGAGCTCGGGCAGCCACGCGACCCCGAGGACCTCCCGGGCGAGGAGGACCCCCCCGCCGACCCAGGTGAGCCACCGCAGGGCGCCGACGGATCGCACCGCGGCCGTCGCGAGCGCCTGGACGGCCTGCGGGCCGACCGGCACCGGGGCGACGGACGCGTTCGTGCGGCTCGACGGCGCGTCCATGGCGTCGAGCGTGGCCGCGAGGTCGGCGAGCACCGGGTGCTCGTAGACGTCGGCGACCGTCACCTCCGGATGCCGTTCGCGCAGCCGGGAGACGAGCTGGGCCGCTGTGAGGCTGCCGCCCCCGAGGTCGAAGAAGTCCTCGTCGGTCCCGGTCGGCGCGGACCCGAGGATGGAGGCCCAGTGGCCGGCGATCCACCCCGCGGTCCCCTCGAGCCCGGCGCCCCCGTCGGGGGTCGCCGTCGCGGCCCCCGGCAGCGGCCACGGCAGGGCGTCCCGGTCGATCTTGCCGGAGGTGCGGGTCGGGAGGGTGTCGACGACGGCGATGCGAGGCACGAGGGCTGCCGGCATCGTGTGGCGCAGCTGCTCCGCGGCGGCGCGGCCGTCGAACCCCGGCTCGACGGTGACGTACCCGACGAGGAGGCGGTTGCCGGCGTCGCTGCGCTTCACGGCAGCCGCCGCGCCGCTCACCCCGGGCAGGCCGAGCAGCGCGCTGTCGACCTCGCCGAGCTCGATGCGCCGGCCGCCGACCTTGACCTGGTCGTCGGCCCGGCCCTGGAAGACGAGGCCGGTGCCGTCGAACCGGACGATGTCCCCGCTGCGGTAGGCGCGCTCCCACCCCAGGGCCGGCATGGGGGCGTACACCGCGGCGTCCTTGGCGGGGTCGAGGTAGCGCGCGAGGCCCACGCCGCCGATGATGAGCTCGCCGGGGTCGCCGTCGGGCACCCGCTGCCCGGTGGCGTCGACGACGGCGAGGTCCCACCCGTCGAGCGCGGTGCCGATCCGCACCGGCGGCTCGCCGGTGAGCCGGGCCGCGCACGCGACGACGGTGGCCTCGGTCGGGCCGTACGTGTTCCACACCTCGCGAGTCGCCGTCGCGAGGCGGGCCCCGATCTCGGGCGGGCACGCCTCACCGCCGAGGATGAGCAGGCGGACGTCGGCGAGGGCGTCGGCCGGCCACAGCGCGACGAGGGTGGGCACCGTCGAGACGACGGTGATGTCGTTGGCGACGAGCCAGGGCCCGAGGTCCATGCCCGACCGCACGAGCGAGCGCGGCGCGGGCACGAGGCAGGCGCCGTACCGCCAGGCGAGCCACATCTCCTCGCAGCTCGCGTCGAAGGCGACCGACAACCCGGCCATGACCCGGTCGCCCGGCGCGATCGGCCTGTCCTGAAGGAAGATCCGGGACTCCGCGTCGACGAACGCGGCGGCGCTGCGGTGGCTCACGGCGACACCCTTGGGCAGGCCGGTCGAGCCGGACGTGAAGATGACCCACGCGTCGTCCGTCGGGAGCGGGTCCTCCTCGGGTGCCTCGTCGGCGTCGCTCGGGGCGGACCGGATGACGAGGTCCGCGGTGACGACCGCGGCGACGCCGGCCTCGCCGAACACGACCCGGGCACGCTCGTCGGGGTCGTCGTGGTCGACAGGGACGTAGGCGGCGCCGGCGACGAGGATGCCGCTGATGGCGACGTAGAGGTCGGTCGTGCCCGACGGGATGCGCACCCCGACCCGGTCGCCCCGGCCGACGCCCTGGGTGCGCAGTGCGGTGGCGACCTCCTGGGCCGCGTCGAGCAGCTCGTCGTAGGTGAGCACCTCGCGGCCGTTGTCGATCGCCGGGGAGTCGGGGTGCTCGTCGGCGGTGGTCCGCAGGATGTCGACGAGGGTGCGTGGAGACGGCGCCAGGCCGCCGCGCAGCAGGGGGTCGCCCGGGGGCGTCGAAGGCTCCACGGACCTCAGTGTGGCGCGGTCGGGTGAACGGTGGGCGACCGGCGGCCTCCCGGGGTGTCGGGACCGGCGGCGACGGCGGCGTCGAGGAGCTGGAGCATCGACACCGCGGACCCCCCGACGCAGCCGCTCGAGAGCTCGTGTGCGACCCGCTGGGCGAGCACCGCAACCCGGACGTTCCTGCGCTGCGAGTACCGGCTCAGGATGTCGAAGGCGGCGTCGGCGTCGATGCCGTAGGCGAACATGAGGGCACCCTTGACCTGCTCGATGGCGGCCCGGTCGGCGGTCGCGGCGGCGACGGCATCGTTCGTCACCCGCTGCGCCACGGGGGTGACGTCGAAGGCGAAGCCGCGCAGCCGCACCGGCGCACCGTCACCGTCGTGCTCGCCGTTGCCGACGAACGCGACGACCCGCTCGCGGCCCCCCTCGTCGCGCACCCGGTACTGGCCCGACAGCGGCCCCGCCACCGGGAGCGTGACCGAGAGCAGGTCGTCGACGAGCCGCCTGTCGTCGGGGTGCATGCGCGCGAAGAGCCGGTCCACGGGGTCGTCGCCGTCCGGGGAGAACCCGACGACGTCGTACATGTCGTCCGACCACGACCACCGCTGCGAGGCGTAGTCGTAGGCCCACTCCCCGAAGGGTCGCCGAGGAGAGTGGTCCACGTCAGCTCGCCGCCGATCCGGTGCGGTCGTGGGAGCGCTCGGCGGGCTCGTGGCGGAACCGCAGCGCGACGACGAGGGCGCCGGCGAGGGTCCACGCGAGGAGGACCGCGAGGTGGTCCCACGCGAGGCCCGACCCGGTCACCTCGGGGGCGAGCGCCTCGCTCATCGCCGCGGCGGCGTGACGCAGCGGGAAGACCCAGGAGATGACGTCGACGACCTGCGGGTAGTCCGCGCCGACGACGAAGACGTCCGAGATGAACGCCAGCGGGAGCAGGGTGCCGAGGGTGACGCCGACGACGGCCTGGGCCGACCGCACGAACGTCATGACGGCGAGGCCGACGACGGCGAAGCAGGTGGCGGCGAGCACGAGCGTGACGACCGCGGCCGGCATCCCCGGTGGAACCCCCGGCCGGTAGAGGACGCCGGCCATGACGACGACCGCGGCCCCGGTGAGGAGGGCGACGACGACGGCGCCGGCGACCCGCCCGCCGATGAGCGCGGACGTCGGCAGCGGGGTGCCGCTCGTGCGCTTGAGGACGCCGCGCTCGCGGTCCTCGGCCACCGCCTGCGGCATGTTGACGTAGGCGGTGACGGACGCCCCGTAGATCGCCATCGTCCCGGCGTAGAACGTGCCGAGCGCCTGGCCGTTCGACATGAGGACGTCGCCGCCGCCGTTGACCGCCGGGATGATCGCGACGAGCAGCACCGGGAACGCCACCGCGAAGAAGACCGACGACGCGTCGCGCCACAGGATCCGCTGGGTGTGCGCCACCTGTCCGGCGAGCAGGGTGGGCGTCGACGGGGATGCCGTGCGCCGCGGCCGGGCGTCGGCGGCGGCGCGGCGCCCCGCGGCCCTCCCGCTCGCCCGCGTGGCCGTGCGCGAGGGTGAGGCGTCACGGTCGCGGTCACGGCGCAGGAGGAGCGTCGCGGCGACGGCGCCGGCCAGCCCCCACAGCGCGATGACGGCGAGGTGGTCGAGCTGCAGGCCCGAGCCGGAGAGGTAGGGGTTGAGGGCGTCGGAGAACAGCGCGGTGAGGTGCTTGAGCGGGAAGAGCCACCCGATCGCCTCGAGCCAGTCCGGCATCTGCCCGCTGAACATGAACATGTCCGAGATGAAGGCGAGCGGGATGACGACGCCGTTGCTCACGGCGAGGGTCAGCTGCATCGACGGCAGGGCCATCGCGAGGGCGAGGCCGAGGGCGCTGAAGCAGGCCGAGGCGATTAGCAGGGTGAGAACGATCCCGACCCACGACCGGCTCGGCACCTGCAGGTCGTAGAGCACGACGCCCGTGCCGAGGACGAGCGCGGTCGAGGTGAGCCCGAGCACGAGGGCGGCGCCGATCCGCCCGCCGATGAGCACCCACCGCGCCACCGGGGTGCCGGCCTGGCGCTTGACGACCCCCGTCGAGCGGGCCTCGGCGAGCCCGACGGCGAGGAACGAGAACGTCGCCATGACGACGCCGAAGGACGCCATGCCGGGGGCGAGGTACTGCACGACCCGGACCCCGCCGCGCTCGTCGACGACCTCGTTGCCGACGAGCGCGGAGAGGAGGACGAAGAAGAGCAGCGGCAGGCCGATGCTCAGGATGAGGGTGATCGGGGTGCGCCGGAGCGCCGCGAGCTCGTGGCGCGTCTGGCGCACCAGGCGGGTCGCGTCCGAGGTCGGTCGGGACGCCTCGGGATGCCGGGTGCTCGCGACGGCGGTCATCGGGGCGCCTCGACGGACGGGTCGGCGGGAGCGGGCGGGGCGGGAACCACGGGGGCGGGGCCTGGGCCCGCGGGGGCGGGGTCGGGGCCGGCGGGGTCGGGGCCCGCGGGGTCGGGTCCCGCGGGGTTGGGGCCGGCGGCCTCGTCGCCGACGAGGTCGAGGTAGACGTCCTCGAGGCTGGGCCGGGTCAGGGTGAGCGCCTCGAGCTCCTCGCCGTGCTCGAGGGCCCAGGTCGCGAGCGTCGCGACGTCTGCGGTCGGGGTCTCGGTGCGCACCTCGACGACGCTCCCGGCGACCCGGCGCTCGAGCCCGAGGGAGGGCAGGTCGGCGGTCGTGCGGCCGGCCGGGACGCGGAAGGAGATGACGGTCGCGGCGCCCGCCGTGGCGGCGAGCTCGTCCGGCGTGCCCTCGGCGACGACCCGGCCGTGGTCGATGACGACGACCCGGTCGGCCAGGTGCTCCGCCTCGTCGAGGTAGTGCGTCGTCAGCAGGATCGTGGCGCCGAGGGCCCGCAGGCCCTCGACGAGCTCCCAGGCGCGGCGCCGGGCCGAGGGGTCGAAGCCGGTCGTCGGCTCGTCGAGGAAGAGCATCTCCGGGCCGCCGACGATCCCGAGCGCGAGGTCGAGGCGCCGCCGCTGCCCGCCGGACAAGGTCCGCACCCGGGCGTCCGCCTTCTCGTCGAGCCCGGTCAGGGTGAGCACCTCGGCGACGGGCCTCGGGTGGGGGTAGTAGCCGGCGTGGAGCCGGACGAGCTCTCGCGGGGTGAAGGTGTCCTCGAAGCCGGCGTCCTGCAGGACGATGCCGATGCGCTCGCGGAAGGCCCGGCCACCGGTCTGCGGGTCGAACCCGAGCACCTCGACCGTGCCGGCGTCGCGGGACCGGTACCCCTCGAGGATCTCGACGGTCGTCGTCTTGCCGGCGCCGTTCGGCCCGAGGAGGGCGACGACCTCTCCGTCCTCGACGGTGAGGTCGAGGCCGTCGACGGCCGCGAGCTCCCCATAGGTCTTGCGCAGACCGCGGACCCGGATCGCTGGCATTCCTCGACCTCCCGATGGGTGGCCGACCGCGACCGGCGCGACCGCGCCCACGACCAGTGAACCGCCTCCCGGATGCCGTGGCACGGGTTTGTGAGCGATTCCTCCGGTCCCGGGGACCCGGGCTTTGCGATTCGGTGGCGCGGCCCGCCTCCGTCCGGCCAGACTGGGGAGTCGGTACCGGCATCGTCACGAAGGGGGGCGCGTGCACAGCAGGTCAGCGGCGGTGCGCCGCCCCGCGGCCCGTGCGGTCGTCGCCCTCCTCGCCGCCCTCGGGGTCGCCCTCGGCATGGTCGTGGTCGGCCCCGCGTCGGTGGCTACGGGGGCGCGGGCACCGACGGTCGCCTCGCCCACGGTGGCCCGGGTCGCGGGGGCGGACCGCTACGCCACGTCCGTCGCGGCCAGCCGGGCCGCCTTCCCCAGCGGCACGCGCCCATCGGTCGTCTACCTCGTGTCCGGCACCTCGCCCTGGGAGTCCCTCAGCGCGACACCCGCAGCGGTCGCGCAGGGCGGGGGCGTGCTCCTGACCCGCCCGGACGGCATCCCGTCGAGCATCGCCGCCGAGCTCGACCGGCTCGCTCCGGACGCGATCGTCGTCGTCGGGTCGACCTCCGCGGTCTCCGACGCCGTCCTGGCCCAGGCCGCCGCGTACGCGCCGGACGTGCGGCGGGTCGGGGGCAGCAGCCGCTACCAGTCGGCGCAGGCCCTCGTCCGGCACGCCTTCCCCGCCGACAGCGCGACGCACGCGTGGGTCGCCACCGGCCAGGCGTGGACCGACGCCGTCGTCGCGGGGGCGGCCGCGGCGGCGCACCGCGAGCCGCTGCTCACCATCGACGGGCGGGCGACGGCGCTGCCGAGCTCGACCGTCACCCTCGTCCGGGACCTCGGGCTGACGTCGGTGACGATCGCCGGCGGCACCGCCGCGGTCTCCGCCGGCATCGAGGCCCAGCTCGAGGACCTGCTCGGGGACGCCGGCGTCACCCGGGCGTCCGGCGCCGACCGGTACGCCGTCAGCGCCCGGCTCAACGCCCTCGCCTTCCCCGACCTGGCCGCAGGGTCGGCGTACCTCGCGAACGGGCGCGACGTCGTCAACGCCCTCGCCGGTGCCTTCCTCGCCGGCCGCACGAAGCGACCGCTCCAGCTGACGGTGCCGTTCTGCGTGCCCGCCGCGGTGCGCCCGTCGCTCACGGCCCCCGCGGTGACCAAGGTCGTGCTGCTCGGCGGCGAGGGCTCGGTGCGCGGTCTCGTCGGCACGCTCGCGGCCTGTCGCAGCACCACGACCGCCTCGAGCGTGTGGGTGCTCGTCAACAAACGCAACGCCCTGCGACCGACGAGCTACGTGCCGGGGTCGCTCACGGTTCCGTCGGTGACCTATGCCAACGGCCAGCGGCTGCGCAGCGACGCCGCTGCCGCGGTGGCCCGGATGTTCTCGGCCGCCCGCTCCGAGGGGGCGGGGAACATGAAGGTCGCGAGCGGCTACCGCTCGTACAGCACCCAGTACTCCGTGTACTGGAACCGCGTCTCCACCCACGGTCGCGCCTACGCCGACCGGTGGGTCGCCCGACCCGGGTACAGCGAGCACCAGACCGGGCTCAGCCTCGACATCGCCCCCGTGGGCAACGCCTCGTGCAGCACGATCAACTGCATCGGCTCGACGCCGCAGGGCACCTGGCTCAAGCGCAACTCGTGGCGGTTCGGCTTCATCCTGCGCTACGAGAGCGGGTACGGCTCGGTCACCGGGTACTCGAGCGAGCCGTGGCACTTCCGGTTCGTCGGCACCTCGCTCGCAGCCGGCTACCACCGGGGCGGATGGCACAGCCTCGAGCAGTTCCTCGACGAGCCAGCCGCGCCGACGTACTGAGGCGCGGATGCCGTGGCCGGGCCAGCACGGGCAGGGAGCGCGACCGCGGGTCGGCACCCTGGCGGGAGCCGGCACCCTGTCGGGAGTCGGCGCCATGGCCGGAGTCGGGGCGGTTGCGGCCCACGTCGCGCTGAACCAGCCGCCGTGGGCAGCCCGCCTGCTGGAGGGTCAGGACCTGGCGGTGTTCTCGGTGCGCACGCAGGCCCGGGCCGTGGCCATCACGATCGACGACGGCCCGCACGAGCCCCTGACCGGAAGGCTCCTCGACGTCCTGGCACGGCACCGGGCTCTCGCGACGTTCTTCGTCCTCGGCTCGCAGGCCGCGGTCAACCCGGCGTCGGTGGCCGCCGCGCACGGCGCCGGGCACGAGATCGGCAACCACGGGTGGCTGGACCGGCCGGCGGTCCTGCTGTCGCGAGCCGAGTTCCGTGACGACGCCACCCGCACGGCCGCGGCGGTCGCGTCCGCGACAGGCACCCCACCGCGGTTGGTCCGGCCGGGTTCCGGGTGGTTCAGGCCCGGTCACCTCCATGACCTGCGGCGGATGGGTTGGACGCTCGCCCTCGGGTCGATCGCCCCGCACGACCTCGAGGTGGCCGACGTCGACCGCGAGCTGGCCTTCGTCGTCGACCGGATCCGACCGGGCGCGGTCGTCGTGCTCCACGAGGGGCGGCCGGAGCGGGCCCGGGTCGTCGACCTCCTCGACCGGCTGCTCGACGAGCTCGACCGCCGCGGGTACGCCGCCGTCACGCTGTCCCGCCTCGTGGAGGACCGAACCTAGGATCCGCAGCGTCGAGCGGGCCGATCCGGGTGGGCCATGTCGCCGGTCGGAAGGCGTCGAGCGTGGAGCGTCCCCGGCCGGGCCTTCGCGTGGCACGTCCCACGGAGGAGGGACATGCGTGGCACATCAGAAGGGTGGGGGCTGGACCGGTGCGGCGGTGGTGGGGGTTGTCTGCCGGGTCGTCGGGGGCGGTGGGTCGTGGCGTCGAGGTGGTGGTGGGGGCAGGACGGCGTGGTCGGGCAGGGTGGTGCGTCGGGTGCCGTTGGGGGAGGTCCAGGTGGCGGTGCCGTCGGGGTGGAGCTGGTAGGTCCAGCGTCGGCGTTGCTTGAGGCGGTGGTGGCGGCGGCAGAGCCC
>NZ_BAABGM010000034.1:0-745 GCF_039541575.1 Fodinibacter luteus
TCCACGTCTGGCCTATCAACCCGGTAGTCTGGCCGGGAGCCTCTCGGGGGTGTACCCCCATGGAAACCTCATCTTGAAGCGTGCTTCCCGCTTAGATGCTTTCAGCGGTTATCACTTCCGAACGTAGCTAATCAGCGGTGCCCTTGGCAGGACAACTGACACACCAGAGGTTCGTCCAACCCGGTCCTCTCGTACTAGGGTCAGCCCTTCTCAAGTTTCCTACGCGCACAGCGGATAGGGACCGAACTGTCTCACGACGTTCTAAACCCAGCTCGCGTACCGCTTTAATGGGCGAACAGCCCAACCCTTGGGAGCAACTCCACCCCCAGGATGCGACGAGCCGACATCGAGGTGCCAAACCATGCCGTCGATATGGACTCTTGGGCAAGATCAGCCTGTTATCCCCGGGGTACCTTTTATCCGTTGAGCGACGGCGCTTCCACAAGCCACCGCCGGGTCACTAGTTCCGACTTTCGTCCCTGCTCGAGATGTCTCTCTCGCAGTCAAGCTCCCTTGTGCACTTACACTCGACACCTGATTGCCAACCAGGCTGAGGGAACCTTTGAGCGCCTCCGTTACCTTTTAGGAGGCAACCGCCCCAGTTAAACTACCCACCAGGCACTGTCCCTGATCCGGATCACGGACCGAGGTTAGATATCCAGAACGACCAGAGTGGTATTTCAACGTTGACTCCACACACACTGGCGTGCGTGCTTCACAGTCTCCCACCTATCCTACACAAGCC
>NZ_BAABGM010000035.1:0-1287 GCF_039541575.1 Fodinibacter luteus
GGGATCATGACCGACACACTGGTGGGCGTGAGCCCACTGCGTAAGGCAGGCAAGAGGACGCTCACGCCCGAGGAGGCGGAGCGCGCCGCGGTCCGCGAGCTGGTCAAGGCCGCTCGCGCCAGGGGTGATGACCTAACCGGCCCTGACGGGCTGCTGAAGGCGATCACCAAGCAGGTCATCGAGGCCGCCCTCGAGGAGGAGATGACCGAGCACGTCGGGTACGACAAGCACGCGGTCGAGGGACGTAATGGCGGCAACTCGCGGAACGGGACACGGGCCAAGACGGTGTTGACCGACAACGCCGGCCCGGTCCAGGTCGAGGTGCCGCGGGACCGGGAGGGCAGCTTCGAACCGGTGATCGTCAAGAAGCGGCAGCGCCGCCTGTCCGATGTCGACGCGATCGTGCTGTCGTTGTACGCCCGCGGGTTGACCACCGGGGAGATCAGCGCGCACTTCGCCGAGATCTACGGGGCGTCGGTGTCCAAGGACACCGTCTCCAGGATCACCGAGAAGGTGATCGAGGACATGCAGGCCTGGTCTTCCCGGCCGCTGCAGCGGGTGTACGCGGCGGTCTTCATCGACGCCATCATGGTCAAGGTCCGTGACGGGCAGGTCGGCAACCAGCCGTTCTACGCCGCGATCGGGGTCGACCTGCACGGCCACCGCGACGTGCTCGGGCTGTGGGCCGGACACGGCGCCGGTGAGTCGTCGAAGTTCTGGATGAACGTGCTGACCGACCTGAAGAACCGGGGCGTGGCCGACGTGTTCTTCATCGTCTGCGACGGCCTGAAAGGGCTGCCGGACAGCGTGAACGCCGTGTTCCCGGACGCGATCGTCCAGACCTGCATCGTGCACCTGATCCGGGGCACCTTCCGGTACGCCTCCAAGCGGTACTGGCAGGCCATCGCCAAGGACCTGCGCCCGATCTACACCGCGCCCAACGCGACCGCGGCCTGGGCGGCGTTCGAGGAGCTCGAGGAGAAGTGGGGCAAGGCGTACCCGGCCATCCCCAAGCTGTGGCGCAACAGCTGGGAACAGTTCATCCCGTTCCTGGACTACGACGTCGAGATCCGCAAGGTGCTCTGCTCGACCAACGCGATCGAGTCGCTCAACGCACGCTACCGGCGCGCTGTCAACGCCAAGGGACACTTCCCCACCGAGCAGGCCGCGCTGAAGACGCTGTACCTGGTCACCCGATCCCTAGACCCCAAAGGGCTGGGGCAGGCACGATGGGTCACCCGGTGGAAGCCAGCCCTGAACGCCTTCGCCGTCACCTTCGCCGACCGG
>NZ_BAABGM010000036.1:0-1471 GCF_039541575.1 Fodinibacter luteus
GCTACCTTGTTACGACTTAGTCCCAATCGCCAGTCCCACCTTCGACGGCTCCCTCCCACAAGGGGTTGGGCCACCGGCTTCGGGTGTTACCGACTTTCGTGACTTGACGGGCGGTGTGTACAAGGCCCGGGAACGTATTCACCGCAGCGTTGCTGATCTGCGATTACTAGCGACTCCGACTTCATGGGGTCGAGTTGCAGACCCCAATCCGAACTGAGACCGGTTTTTTGGGATTCGCTCCACCTCACGGTTTCGCAGCCCTTTGTACCGGCCATTGTAGCATGTGTGAAGCCCAAGACATAAGGGGCATGATGATTTGACGTCATCCCCACCTTCCTCCGAGTTGACCCCGGCAGTCTCCCATGAGTCCCCAGCCACCCAAAGGTGCTGCTGGCAACATGGAACGAGGGTTGCGCTCGTTGCGGGACTTAACCCAACATCTCACGACACGAGCTGACGACAACCATGCACCACCTGTACACCGACCTTACGGGGCACCCATCTCTGAGCGTTACCGGTGTATGTCAAGCCTTGGTAAGGTTCTTCGCGTTGCATCGAATTAATCCACATGCTCCGCCGCTTGTGCGGGCCCCCGTCAATTCCTTTGAGTTTTAGCCTTGCGGCCGTACTCCCCAGGCGGGGAACTTAATGCGTTAGCTGCGGCACAGACCTCGTGGAATGAGGCCCACACCTAGTTCCCAACGTTTACGGCGTGGACTACCAGGGTATCTAATCCTGTTCGCTCCCCACGCTTTCGCTTCTCAGCGTCAGTAGTGGCCCAGAGACCTGCCTTCGCCATCGGTGTTCCTCCTGATATCTGCGCATTTCACCGCTACACCAGGAATTCCAGTCTCCCCTACCACACTCTAGTCTGCCCGTACCCACTGCAAGTCCGGAGTTGAGCCCCGGATTTTCACAGCAGACGCGACAAACCGCCTACAAGCTCTTTACGCCCAATAATTCCGGACAACGCTCGCACCCTACGTATTACCGCGGCTGCTGGCACGTAGTTAGCCGGTGCTTCTTCTGCTCCTACCGTCACTTTCGCTTCTTCAGAGCTGAAAGAGGTTTACAACCCGAAGGCCGTCATCCCTCACGCGGCGTCGCTGCATCAGGCTTTCGCCCATTGTGCAATATTCCCCACTGCTGCCTCCCGTAGGAGTCTGGGCCGTGTCTCAGTCCCAGTGTGGCCGGTCGCCCTCTCAGGCCGGCTACCCGTCGTCGCCTTGGTGAGCCACTACCTCACCAACAAGCTGATAGGCCGCGAGCCCATCCCCAACCGAAAAACTTTCCACACCACACCCATGCGGGATGATGTCATATCCGGTATTAGCCCCGGTTTCCCGGGGTTATTCCAGAGTCAGGGGCAGGTTACTCACGTGTTACTCACCCGTTCGCCACTGATCACCAAGAAGCAAGCTCCAAGGATCACCGTTCGACTTGCATGTGTTAAGCACGCCGCCAGCGTTCG
>NZ_BAABGM010000037.1:0-508 GCF_039541575.1 Fodinibacter luteus
GGCGGCGTAGCGGACGGCGAGTTTGTCGTATCGGGTGGCGAACCCGCGGTGGTGTTTGAGGTGGTTGAAGCCGCACTCGACGGCGTGTCGGTCCTTGTACCGCCCGGGATCGAAGGCTGGAGGTCGGCCGCCGGCGGGGCCGCGTCGTCGCCGGTGTCCGGCTTGGTCTGCTGGCACGGGGATGGTCGCCGCGATCTTGTGTTGCCGCAGCCAGGCGCGGTTGGCTCGAGAGGAGTACGCCTTGTCGGCGAGGACTCGCTCGGGTCGATGCCGCGGGCGTCCGGGTCCGGGGCGGGCGATGCGGATCCGCTCGAGCACGGCGATGAACTGTGGGCTGTCGCCGTCCTGGCCGGGGGTGAGCAGGAACGAGAGCACCCCGCGGTGCTGATCGACCGCGGCGTGGGTCTTGGTGCCCCACCCGCCACGGGAGCGACCCAACGCGTGGTGATCCGGCTCTCCGGCAACCGAACCGACGCTGTCGCGACGGGCCCCGGCGGCGTGGATGTGG
>NZ_BAABGM010000038.1:0-2329 GCF_039541575.1 Fodinibacter luteus
CGTTACGCCATTCGTGCAGGTCGGAACTTACCCGACAAGGAATTTCGCTACCTTAGGATGGTTATAGTTACCACCGCCGTTTACTGGGGCTTAAATTCTGAGCGTCGACCCAAGGGTCTAACCCGTCCTCTTAACCTTCCAGCACCGGGCAGGCGTCAGTCCGTATACATCGTCTTGCGACTTCGCACGGACCTGTGTTTTTAGTAAACAGTCGCTTCTCCCTGGTCTCTGCGGCCCCTTCCCCTAGCCGGCAAGCGGCTTCAAGGTTGGGGCCCCCCTTCTCCCGAAGTTACGGGGGCATTTTGCCGAGTTCCTTAACCACGATTCACTCGATCGCCTTGGTATTCTCTACCTAACCACCTGAGTCGGTTTGGGGTACGGGCGGCTCGAACCTCGCTAGAAGCTTTTCTCGGCAGCATAGGATCACCCTGCTTCCCGCATTCGCGGTCACTATCAGGTCTCAGGATTCATGCGACACGGATTTGCCTATGTCGCTCCCTACACCCTTGGACGTGGACAACCATCGCCACGCGGAGGCTACCTTCCTGCGTCTCTCCATCGCTTGACTACTACCACCTCGGGTCGCGCGCTCCACCCACCATCCTTGCCCGAAGGCTCGGTGAGGTGGGTTTCGGGCGCTTAGCATCAGAAGGTTCGTCATGGGCGGTTCTACGCCGGTTCCGGAATATCAACCGGATGTCCATCGACTACGCCTGTCGGCCTCGCCTTAGGTCCCGACTTACCCAGGGCAGATTAGCTTGACCCTGGAACCCTTGGTTATTCGGCGGACGGGTTTCTCACCCGTCTTTCGCTACTCATGCCTGCATTCTCACTCGTGTGGCCTCCACGGCTGGATCACTCCGCCGCTTCCCTGGCCACACGACGCTCCCCTACCCATCAACACGCTTGGACCACCAACCCGCAGGCGTGGTGGCCGGGCAATGTGTCAATGCCACAGCTTCGGTGGTGTGCTTGAGCCCCGCTACATTGTCGGCGCGGAATCACTTGACCAGTGAGCTATTACGCACTCTTTAAAGGGTGGCTGCTTCTAAGCCAACCTCCTGGTTGTCAGTGCAACTCCACATCCTTTCCCACTTAGCACACGCTTAGGGACCTTAGCTGGTGATCTGGGCTGTTTCCCTCTCGACTACGGAGCTTATCCCCCGCAGTCTCACTGCCACGCTCTCACTTACCGGCATTCGGAGTTTGGCTAACGTCAGTAACCTGGTGAGGCCCATCGGCTATCCAGTAGCTCTACCTCCGGTAAGAAACACGTGACGCTGCACCTAAATGCATTTCGGGGAGAACCAGCTATCACGGAGTTTGATTGGCCTTTCACCCCTACCCACAGCTCATCCCCTCAGTTTTCAACCTAAGTGGGTTCGGTCCTCCACGACGTCTTACCGTCGCTTCAACCTGGCCATGGGTAGATCACTCCGCTTCGGGTCTAGACCCAGCGACTATGGCGCCCTGTTCGGACTCGCTTTCGCTACGGCTTCCCCACACGGGTTAACCTCGCCACTGAGCACTAACTCGCAGGCTCATTCTTCAAAAGGCACGCCGTCACCCCACGAAAGGGCTCCGACGGATTGTAGGCAAACGGTTTCAGGATCTATTTCACTCCCCTCCCGGGGTACTTTTCACCTTTCCCTCACGGTACTTGTCCGCTATCGGTCACCAGGGAATATTTAGGCTTAGCGGGTGGTCCCGCCGGATTCACACGGGATTTCTCGGGCCCCGTGCTACTTGGGATACTCCTATGGAGTTCACGCCATTTCGTCTACGGGGGTCGCACCCTCTGTGCCGGGCCTTTCAATGCCCTTCGACTATGACGCGAATTTCTGACTCCATGCCAGACTGTCAGACCTGACCAAGAAGTCCCACGACCCCTCACCTGCAACCCCTGACAGGTATCACACAGATGAGGTTTAGCCTCTTCCGCTTTCGCTCGCCACTACTCACGGAATCGCGGTTGCTTTCTCTTCCTGTGGGTACTGAGATGTTTCACTTCCCCACGTTCCCTCTACCCGCCCTATGTGTTCAGGCGGGAGTGACTGGACTTGCCTCCAGCCGGGTTTCCCCATTCGGAAATCCTCGGATCACAGTCTGGTTATCGACTCCCCGAGGCTTATCGCAGATTCCTACGTCCTTCTTCGGTTCCTGGTGCCAAGGCATCCACCGTTCGCCCTTAAAAACTTGACATGCACAAAGATTTTAAGATGCTCGCGTCCACTGTGTAGTTCTCAACATACCGACGACCCCCCCACCCAACCGGCGCCTCCCACAGACACAAACGTGTCCATGACGGTTCGCACGCGGCGAAGGGACC
>NZ_BAABGM010000039.1:0-686 GCF_039541575.1 Fodinibacter luteus
AGGCCTCCGCCGTCGGCACCGTGCGGATCCGGGCGAAGATGGCCGACGCCGTCCAGCTCGCCGCCCTCGTCGGCGCCGAGCGGGTCGACGCCGCGCTCGGCGTCGCCGCGACCGCCGGCCGGTTCGCCGAAGCCGACCTGGCCAGCATCATCGACCACCTCGCCACCGGCACCAGCGGCGCCGACCTCGTGATCGCCGACGAGGCCGCGACCACCCAACCCGGCACCACCGGCTGGGCCGGGTTCACCACCGGGAGCACCCGATGAACCCCACGAGCACCAGGAGTGCCACGACTGGGCCGGGGACGGCGCCACCGTTGCCGGCCGACCTGGACCAGGTCCTGCGCCGGATGCGGCTGCCCTACCTGCGCACCGCCGCACCCGAGGTCCTGGCCACCGCCAAGGCGCAACGGTGGGACCCGGCCGAGGTCCTGCGCGTCCTGCTCGCCGAGGAGGTCCGCGGCCGCGACCAGGCCACCCGCACCATGCGCCGCAAGGCAGCCGGCCTGCCCGCCGGGAAGACCTTCACCTCCTGGCGCGAGCAGGATTCCTCCATCCCGGCCCCAACCCAGGGCGCCCTGGCCGCCCTGGAATGGGTCCACCGCGCGGAGAACCTCGCGATCAGCGGCCCCTCCGGCACCGGCAAGACCCACTTCGTGGAGGCCCTGGCCCACAAGGTCATCGACG
>NZ_BAABGM010000040.1:0-1290 GCF_039541575.1 Fodinibacter luteus
GTGCAGGCCCAGCGTATGGCGCGGCGGTGATTGTGCACGTTGCGGTAGCCGAACGCGTTACGGCCCTGGTGTTTGGCGAGGCGGTTGTACCCCTCGGACCGAGCGTTGGAGTAGTCGGTGATGATCGCGGCCTCGATGGCCGGCCACCACTGCTCGATGGTCGCGGCGAAGCGGTGCACCTCGGGCGAGGCCGAGGTGGCAGCCTGCGCGTACAGACGCCACAACCGGTCGCGGATGACGGCGCGGTCGGGGTTGGTCCCGGACAGCGCGAGCAGGGCGCGAAGGCGCTCCTTGACGGTGTACGCGTGCAGGATCTCGATGCCCGGGTCGCCAGCATCGATGAGGGCGTTCCACAGCTTCGCGAAGGAGGCCTCGTCCAGGCGTTCGTGGGCGATGAGGAGCTTGCGGCGCCCGGCCCACTCCGGGTCGCGCCTGCGGCCCCGTCGGCCACGCACCTCACGGGTCGCGTGCTGACGGACCTCGGTGAGCATGTCGTTGGCCAGGCGCACCAGGTGGAACCGGTCGGCGACGACGACCGCGTTCGGGAGGGCGTCGGTGACCGCCCGCAGGTAGGGCGCGGACAGGTCGATCGTGACGTGGGTGATCCCGGCCCGCCACGAATCCGGCTGCTCCGCAATCCATTGCGCGACCTTGGCAGCGGTCCGACCGTCGATGTGGGCGAGCAGCCCGCCGGTGCCGGCGGCGTCGACGATCCCGGTGTGCCACCGGTCCGCGACCACGACCCACCGCCCGGTGTCGGGGTCCTGGGCCCACTTGACCTTGCCGCGGCGGGTCTCATCGATGCCGAGCACCGTCACCAGCGGCAGCGGCTGCGCCAGGACGGGGTCGACGTGCGCGATGAACGCGCGGTGCGCCACCGGCCAGGACACCGCGTAGTGCTCCGCGCCGGCGCTCACGCAGGAGAACCGAGTCGCGATCCCGGCACCGCACTCGGTGCGCAACCGGGTCGTCACCCTGGCCCTGGGCGGGACCGCGGGCAGCGACTCGGTGAACGACCCCCGAGCGCAGGCGGCCTCCCGGCAGCGCCACCGCCGCTTGTGCCACACCAGATGCAACGGCGCCTGCCCGTACGGCACATCCCGCGGCCTGGTGACGGCGTGACCCTTGACCGAAGTCGACAACACCCCACACGAGGGGCAGCCCGCCGCGGCCTCGTCGTCGGTGACCACGTGCACCACCCGGGCGCCCTCATCGTCGAGCTCGACCTGCGCCACCGCCAACCCCTGCAGTCCGAGGAGCAGTGTCGCGTCCTGCCCCGACCTGTCGTCC
>NZ_BAABGM010000041.1:0-621 GCF_039541575.1 Fodinibacter luteus
GGGCCCCGGCCTACGTGCTGACCGATAACGCCCGCACGGTGACGATCGACCACGTCGCCGGTGTCCCGGTGCGTCACCCCGACCTGGTGGCCGTGGCCCGGCACTACGGCACGACCGTGCACACCTGCGTCCCGTACGACCCGCAGTCCAAGGGCGGGACCGAGGCGACGGTCAAGATCGCCAAGGCCGACCTGGTCCCGACCCAGGCCAACCTGGGTGAGCAGTACGCCTCCTTCGCTCAGCTGCGCACGGCGTGCGAGGCGTTCATGGCCAAGGTCAACGGCCGCAGGCACCGCGAGTCCGCCCGCGTCCCGGCCGACGCGCTCGTGCAGGAACGAGCCCGGTTGCACACCCTGCCGTCCTCGCCGCACACGATGGCGCTGGGCACGACCCGGGTGGTGGGCACCGACCAGACCGTGCGGTTCGGCTCGGTGCGCTACTCCGTCCCGCCCGGGCTGGTCGGCGCCGAGGTGTGGGTTCGCGTCGTCGGCACCGAGGTCGTCATCGTCGCCGACACCACCACCCTGCCCGCCGTGCCGGCCTGGGCCGGGGGCGTCAGCGGGCTCGTCGAAGCCGCCCGGCACACCACCTCCACCCCGGGCACCCCACGCATCGAGCCCG
>NZ_BAABGM010000042.1:0-1263 GCF_039541575.1 Fodinibacter luteus
GCGTGGGTTCAGCATGAGGGATGGAGCTCACGTTGGCCGCGCGACGGCAGATCACCAAGGCCCAGGTGGAGCGGTACCGCAACGGGACCAAGGCGGAGAAGTCGGTGGTCCTGGACGCGGTGTGCGGGGTGACGGGCTGGCACCGCGACCACGCCCGTAAGGCGATGCGGCAGGCTCTGGCCGGTCAGCACGAACGTCCGCGCGCGACCCGGGCCCCGCAGTACGTCTACGGGCCGCAGGTCATCGCCGCGCTCGTCACCTGCTGGGCGGTGCTGGGCGGGCCCTCGGGCAAACGGCTGCAGCCGGCGCTGCCGGAGCTGGTCGCGGCCCTGGCCGGGCACGACGAGCTGGCCGTGGACCAGGACGTCACGGCCGGGCTGCTGGCGATGTCGGCGGCCACGATGGACCGGCGCCTGCGCCCGTACCGCACCGGGCTGATCGCCGGCAAGGCCCGCTCGATGACCCGCCCGGGCAGCCTGCTGAAGTCCTCGATCCCGCTCAAGACCTGGCACGAGTGGGACGACACCACCCCCGGGTTCATCGAGATCGACCTGGTCAGCCACGACGGCGGCGACAACAACGGCCACTTCTTCCACACCCTGGACGCCACCGACGTCGCCACCGGCTGGACCGAGGCGATCACCGTGCGCTCCAAGGGCGAACGCATCGTCAGCGCCGCCCTGGACCAGCTGCGGATCCGGTTCCCCTTCGCGATCTTGGGCATCCACTCCGACAACGGCAGCGAGTTCATCAACCACCACCTGCTCAAGTGGTGCACCGACCGGCAGATCACCTTCACCCGCGGCCGCCCCAACCACAAGAACGACCAGGCCCACGTCGAGCAGAAGAACTGGACCGAGGTCCGCCACAGCGCCGGCTACTACCGCTACGACACCCCCCACGAACTGGACCTGCTCAACACCATGTGGCCCACCCAGTCACGCCTGCACAACCTGTTCCTGCCCCAGCAGAAGCTGCAGACCAAGACCCGCGTGGGCGCCAAGGTCACCAAGACCTACGACACCGCCGCAACCCCGCTGACCCGACTGACCCGCGACCACCCCCACGTGCTCGACCCCATCGACCACCGCGAGCTCACCGACCTGCGAGCCACCGCCAACCCCGCCCAGCTCCGCCGCGACATCGACCTCATCCAAGCCAACCTCCTCGAGCTCGCCCGCCGACGCGGCATCACCGCCACCCGCCGCAAAGCCAACGCGACCTACCTCAACCGCACCAAGATGAAGACCCCCACCACGCGGG
>NZ_BAABGM010000043.1:0-505 GCF_039541575.1 Fodinibacter luteus
GGCGTAGCGGACGGCGAGCTTGTCGTACCGGGTGGCGAAGCCGCGGTGGTGTTTGAGGTGGTTGAAGCCGCACTCGACGGCGTGCCGGCTCTTGTAGGTGTGAGGGTCGAAGGCCGGTGGTCGTCCGCCGCGGGAGCCGCGACGGGCTCGGTTGCCGGCTTGGTCGGCCGGGACGGGGATGGTCGCGGCGATGCCGTGCCGAGCGAGCCAGGCCCGGTTGGCTCTGGAGGAGTAGGCCTTGTCGGCCAGGACCCGCTGGGGCCGGGTCCTGGGGCGTCCACCGTGAGGTCGGGTGACGCGGATGCCGTCCAAGACGGCAATCATCTCGGGTGAGTCTCCGGCTTGGCCGGGGGTGAGCGTGAAGGACAGAACCCCGCGACCGGCGTCGATGGCGGCGTGGGTCTTGGTGCCCCACCCGCCGCGGGAGCGTCCCAACGCGTGGTGATCCGGCTCTCCGGCAACCGAACCGACGCTGTCGCGCCGTGCCCCGGCGGCGTGGATGTGG
>NZ_BAABGM010000044.1:0-866 GCF_039541575.1 Fodinibacter luteus
GATCACGTGCACCGCGGCCGCCTCTGCGGCCGCCCCGTCCGCCCCGCCACCCTCGGCGTCCAGGCCGGAGGAGCGGGCGCACACCTGCGTCAACGCCTCGACCCGGCGCTGCCCCGCCGGGCGCAGGTCCCGCTCCCCCGTCACCTCGTTCGGTGCCGGCGCGGACAGCGGCCCGATCGCCGCCTCCAACACGGCCGCCTGCTCCGGGGTCATCAACAGCTGGTACTCGGTCAGGTCCCCCGACTCCACCATCGGCGCGGACAACCGCGCGGACTTCGCCAAGCGCTCCTGCAGGTCGTCGAGCGCACCCTGCCGGCCGTGCTCGGCCAACAGCCGCGGCCGCAACCGGCGCATCAGGGTCGGCCCCCACGCCACCCCCAGATCGAGCAACGCCCTCGTGACCGTGGGCACCGCCTCCTCGACGAGCAGGGGGACCAGCCGCTCCATCTCCCGGAGCACCGCAGTCGCCAGCGCCGGGGACACCGACCCCTCAGCCACCCCCGCCGCCACGATCCCCTCCACCGACTCCGGATCCAACCCCACCCCGTCCGGGTTCCACGCCGCCCCCGCCGGAGCCATCGTCGTCGCCACCTTCGCCACCTGGGCCGCCCCGCCCTGCCGCAGCGAGGGCGCGTGCTCGCGCACCCACGCGTGCGCGTTCGCACCGGACTCGGCGACCTCACCCCTGCTCAGGGCCTCCACCGTCACCGCCACCCGCGCCGCACCCGCCTTCGCCGCGACCCGGTCGGCCACCGTCATCCACTCCGCGAGCTCAGGACCCGACGCCTGCGCCAGCACCGCCTGCAACCCCTCCAGCGCCGTGGCAGCAGCCTCCACGACGGAGCGGCGCTCCCTCAGGCTCATCA